>NZ_DASSTI010000009.1:0-4438 GCF_035708005.1 Segeticoccus sp.
ACCGACCGCGGCAGCAACACGCGGCGCCGGCTGCTGGAGGCGGCCGAGCAGGTGTTCGCCGAGCGCGGCTACCACGACGCGTCCATCGTGAAGATCACCGAGGCCGCCGGCGTCGCGCAGGGCACGTTCTACATCTACTTCGCCAGCAAGCAGGAAATCTTCGACGAGGTGGTGCTCGACCTCAACCACCGGGTGCGGCAGGCGATGGCCGAGGCGTCCTCGCAGGGCACCAGCCGCTCCGACGCCGAGCGGCGCGGCTTCGAGGCGTTCTTCCGGTTCACCGGGGAGCACCCGGCGCTCTACCGGATCATCCGCCAGGCGGAGTTCGTGTCGCCGCACACGCTGCGGCTGCACTACCAGCGCATCGTGGAGGGGTACGTCGAGGGGCTGACCCGCGCCAAGGAGGCCGGCGAGGTCGCTGACCTCGACCCAGTGGTGGTGGCCTGGGCGCTGATGGGCACCGGCGAGCTGATCGGCATGCGCTACGTGCTCTGGGACGACAAGCGGCAGATTCCGCAGGGCGTCTTCGAGGAGATGATGCGCTTCGTGCGGCGGGGGCTCGGGGCCGACCACGGCGACGAGGACAGCAACCAGTGAGAGGAGACGACGCGATGGCGGACGCAACGGAGACGGGCAGCAGCCCGGGCACCGCCGACCTCACCGGCCGGACCGCGCTGGTCACAGGTGGGGCCAGCGGCATCGGCCGGGCCTGCGCGGTGCGGCTGGCCGCGGCGGGCGCCACGGTGGTGGTCACCGACGTGGACGCGGACGCCGCGAAGGCGGTCGCCGACGAGATCGGCGGCGAAGCCTGGGTGGTCGACCTCGCCGACACCGCGGCGCTGGCCGGGCAGCGCCTCGAGGTGGACGTGCTGGTCAACAACGCGGGCGTGCAGCACGTCGCGCCCGTCGAGGAATTCCCGCCCGAGCGTTTCGGGTTCATCCTCCGGCTGATGCTGGAGTCCCCGTTCCTGCTGGTGCGGGCTGCGCTGCCGCACATGTACTCCCGCGGTTTCGGCCGGGTGGTGAACATCTCCTCGGCACACGGGCTGGTCGCCTCGCCGTACAAGTCCGCCTACGTCGCGGCCAAGCACGGCCTCGAGGGCCTGTCGAAGGTCATCGCGCTGGAGGGCGGCGGCCGCGGCGTCACCTCGAACTGCATCAACCCCGGCTACGTGCGCACCCCGCTGGTGGAGAAGCAGATCGCCGACCAGGCGCGCATCCACGGCATCCCCGAGGCGGAGGTGGTGGAGAAGGTGATGCTCACCGAGCCGTCGATCAAGCGGCTCGTCGAGCCGGAGGAGGTCGCGGAGCTGGCCGCGTACCTGTGCTCCCCGGCGGGCTCGTTCGTCAACGGCGCCTCGTTGCCGATCGACGGCGGATGGACCGCCCGGTGAGCTCCTACGACAGCTTCGACGTGCCCGTCACGGGCGGCGACCTGCGGGTGGGTCGGTGGACGGCGGCGGATCCGGCGGCGCCGGTAGTGGTCGCCGCGCACGGCGTCACCGCGAACCACCGCACCTGGGCACTGGTGGCCGAGCGGGCCGAGGTCACCGTGGTGGCCCCGGACCTGCGAGGCCGCGGAAGAAGCGCCGCGTTGGAGGGCGAGGCCGGGATGGTCCGGCACGCCGAGGACCTGCTCGCCGTCCTGGACCACCTGGACCTCGACGCCGCGGTGGTCGCCGGGCACTCCATGGGCGGGTTCGTGGCCGCCGCGTTCGCCGACAACCACCCGGACCGGACCGCCGCGCTGGTGCTGCTCGACGGCGGCCTCCCGCTGCCCCCACCACCGGCCGGCACCACGCCCGAGGAGGCGCTGAACGCGACGCTCGGGCCGGCCGCCCAGCGGCTGACCATGACGTTCGCCTCCGAGGCCGACTACCTGGACTTCTGGCGGCCGCACCCGGCGCTGCACGAGGACTGGAGCCCGGCCGTGGAGGACTACCTGAGCTACGACCTGGTCGGCGAGCCGCCCGAGCTGCGCTCCAGCGTCGCGCTGGCCGCCCTCGAGGACGACACCCGCGACCAGCTGGACCCGGACGGCATCGACGCCCGGGTGCGCCGGGCGCCGCAGGGCACGATCTTCCTGCGCGCCGGGTTCGGGCTGCTCGCCGAGCCGGGCGGGCTCTACCCGCCGGACCTGACCGCGGAGTACGCCCGCCGCTACCCGAACCTCGAGGTCCGGCACCTCGAGGACGTGAACCACTACACGCTGCTGCTCGGCACGACCGGGGCGGCGGCGGTCGCCAAGCTGCTCACGGAGGTGACCCGGTGACCCTGGCCCGCGTCAAGTGCGACCTGGTCGCCACCCGGCGGCTGCGCACCTGTGTTCGCCACGACGGCCGTGGCGGCGAGCCGGTGCTGCTGCTGCACGGCAACGTGTCCTCGTCGGTGTTCTGGGAGGACACCCTGCTTGCGCTGCCGGACGGTTTCCGGGGGTTGGCTCCCGACCTGCGTGGCTTCGGGGACACCGAGCCGCTGCCGGTGGACGCGACCAGGGGGCTGCGGGACTTCGCCGACGACGTGCACGCGCTCGTCGAGGCGCTGAGCCTGCACCGGGTGCACCTGGTGGGCTGGAGCATGGGCGGCGGCGTGGCGATGCAGTACGTCATCGATCACGCGGACCGGGTCGCCGGCCTCACGCTGGTCAACCCGGTCTCGCCGTACGGCTTCGGAGGTACGACGGGGGAGGACGGCCGGCTGGTCTGGCCCGACGGCGCCGGCTCGGGTGCCGGCACGGTGAACCCGGAGTTCGTGACACGGATCGCCGAGGGCGACCTGGGCGACGACCCCGCCTCCCCGCGGGGGGTGATGAACGCGGTCTACTTCTCCGGGACGACCGCCGGTGACCGGGAGGACGCCTACGTCGCCTCGATGGTGTCCACGGCGGTGGGCGAGGGCTCCTACCCCGGGGACAGCGTCGTCTCCGCGCACTGGCCGGGGGTTGCCCCCGGCGGTCGTGGGGTGCTGAACGCGATGGCCCCGGTGCACTGCGACCTCAGCGGCATCGTCGACGCACGGCCCAAGCCGCCCGTGCTGTGGGTCCGCGGAGCCGAGGACCGGATCGTCTCCGACGCCTCGATGCTGGACCTCGCCGTGCTCGGCCGGATGGGACAGCTCGAGGGCTGGCCGGGCGAGCAGGAGATGCCCCCACAGCCGATGGTCGCGCAGACCCGCCGGGTGCTGGATCGCTACCGCGACGCGGGCGGCGACTGCGAGGAGGTCGTGGTCCAGGGCGCCGGCCACTCACCGCACGTGGAGCGGCCCGAGGAGTTCCGCCGTGCGCTGTTCGGGTTCCTCAGCGAGTGCGCCGTGTCCTGACCCGGTCATCGGCCGCGTCCGGCCACCGGGCAGGATGGGCTCGTGAAGTTCCAACGCAAGCACGCCGTCCTCCTGCTCGCCATCGCCGCCTGGAACCTGTTCAGCTACGGCAACTTCGCGAAAAACCTCTACCGCGCCCACGCGGCCGGCGAGGAACGACCCACCGGCTACTGGGTGGCGCACATCACGCTGATCGTGGTGAACACCCTGATCGCCGGGGTCCTCGGCCGGCTCGGCCTCAAGGCCTGGAGGGCCGCCCGCTAGCGGCGGAAGATCAGCGCCCGCTTCACTTCCTGGATCGCCTTGGTGACCTCGATGCCCCGGGGGCAGGCCTCGGTGCAGTTGAAGGTGGTTCGGCAGCGCCACACGCCCTCGCGGTCGTTGAGGATCTCCAGCCGCTGGTCGGTGGCCTCGTCCCGGCTGTCGAAGATGAACCGGTGGGCGCCGACGATGGCCTGCGGGCCGAAGTACTGACCGTCGGTCCAGTACACCGGGCACGACGTGGTGCAGGCCGCGCACAGGATGCACTTGGTGGTGTCGTCGAACCGCTCCCGCTCCTCCTGGGACTGCAGCCGCTCCCGGGTCGGCTCGTTGCCCGAGGTGACCAGGAACGGCATCACCGAGCGGTAGGCGTCGAAGAAGGGCTCCATGTCGACCACGAGGTCCTTGAGCACCGGCAGCCCCTTGATCGGCTCAACGGTGATCGGCTCGGCGGGGTTGACGTCCTTGAGCAGCGTCTTGCAGGCCAGCCGGTTCTTGCCGTTGATCCGCATCGCGTCGGAGCCGCAGACGCCGTGGGCGCACGAGCGCCGGAACGTCAGCGACCCGTCGAGGTCCCACTTGACCTTGTGCAGCGCGTCCAGCACCCGGTCGGTGGGCTCGGCGGTGACCTGGTAGGTCTCCCAGCGGGACTCCTCGGAGACCTCCGGGTTGTAGCGCAGGATCTTGACGGTGACGTCCATCAGTACTTCCGCTCCATCGGCTTGTAGCGCGTCTCCACGACCGGCTTGTAGTCCAGCCGGATGCGGTACGACGTGGCGTCGCCGTCCTGCTCGCGGTAGGCCATCGTGTGCTGCATGAAGTTCACGTCGTCGCGCTTCGGGTAGTCCTCGCGGAAGTG
>NZ_DASSTI010000010.1:0-27965 GCF_035708005.1 Segeticoccus sp.
TGTTCTTCTTCACGGCGTCGAGCTTTGTGCGATAGGCGTCGGCGATGCCGCGCAACACGTCGCGAAAGGCGGGCCTGCCATAGCGCGCGTCAGGTGGAAAATACGTGCCGCCCCAGAACGGCTCGCCTTCCGGTGTCAGGAACATCGTCAACGGCCAGCCGCCCTGCTCGCCCATGAGCGCCAGCGCGGTCTGGTAGATGGCATCGAGATCGGGCCGCTCCTCGCGGTCGACCTTGATGTTGACGAAATCGGCGTTCATCTGCGCCGCGATCGCCGGGTTCTCGAAACTCTCGTGCGCCATCACATGGCACCAGTGGCAGGCGGCGTAGCCCACCGACAGGAAGATCGGCACCCCGCGCCGGCGCGCCTCCGCGAACGTCTCCGGTCCCCACTCCTGCCAGTGCACCGGGTTGTCCTTGTGCTGCAGGAGGTAGGGGCTGCTGGCCTCGGAGAGTTGGTTGCCCATGCCCTCCAACGTATGCCGACACGCGCCCGGGTGCCCGGGCCACCGTGTCGCCGGCGCACCGCCGGGTAGGAGTCCGTGCGCCAGCGCGACCGGCGGCGACGGGAGGCAGGGACATGCAGCAGGTGCGGATCGAGGCCGGCCCGGGGCTCGTCCTGTCCGCGGACCTGGTGGTGCCCCAGCGTGCCGAGGGCGTGGTGGTGTTCGCGCACGGCAGCGGCAGCAGCCGGTTCAGCCCTCGCAACCGGCAGGTGGCGCAGGCGTTGCGGGAACAGCGGATGGCCACCCTCCTGGCCGACCTCCTGAGCCCGACCGAGGAGCAGGAGGACGACCGAACGGCACTGCTGCGCTTCGACATCGGGCTGCTGGCCGCCCGGGTGAGCTGCCTCGTGGACTGGTGCACACGGCATACCGAGCTGGCCCGGCTTCCGCTGGGACTGTTCGGGGCGAGCACCGGCGCCGCGGCGGCCCTCGTGTCCGCCGCCGACCGGCCGGAGGCGGTGCGCGCCGTCGTGTCGCGCGGTGGCCGCCCGGACCTCGCAGGCCCGGCGCTGGAGCGGGCGACGGCGCCGACCCTGCTGCTCGTGGGTGGGGCGGACGAGGTGGTGCTGGGGCTCAACCGTGACGCGGCCGCACGCCTGGCGGCCGAGCACCAGCTGCACGTGGTGCCCGGCGCGACGCACCTGTTCGAGGAGCCGGGTGCGCTGGCAGAGGTGGCCCGCGAGGCGGCGCGCTGGTTCACCGGCCATCTCCCCGATTCCACTTGACGCCGGTGACGGGCAGCAGTTCACTCCATCAAGCAGGGCTCCGATCGGCCACCGCCGACCGTGACAGATCGATCACCCGAGGAGCACCACGATGCGCCTGTCCCGCAACGCCTCGATCGCCGCACTCAGCGCGGCCTCGCTCGTCGCCCTCGGCACGACCGCCATGGCGGCCGCGCCGTCCCACGGCGGCGACCACCACCGGACCGCTCCGCTGGACCACGTCTACGTGATCATGCTGGAGAACCACTCGCAGTCGAGCGTCATCGGTGACCCCAACGCGCCCTTCATGACGCACCTGGCGAAGAAGTACGCCATGGCCAACCGGTACTACGGCGTCACCCACCCGTCCATGCCGAACTACATCGCCTCCATCGCCGGCGACAACTTCGGGATCCAGGACGACAACGACCAGAACGTGGTCAACCTCGACCGGCCCAACCTCGTCGACCAGCTCGAGAAGAAGCACGTCAGCTGGGGCGCCTACATGGACACCCTGCCGGCGGACAAGCTCGCCCGCTTCGGCCCGACCCTGTCCGACGGCACGGTCATCCAGCTCTACGCCAAGAAGCACAACCCGTTCGTGCTGTTCGACGACATCAAGAACAGCCCTCGGCGGATGTCGCACGTGAGGGACTACTCGGCGCTGAAGCAGGACCTCAACAGCCGCCACGCGCCGCAGTTCGTGTGGATCAGCCCGAACCAGTGCCACGACATGCACGGCGGGGTCACCACGGCGGTGCCGGGCCACCCGGAGACGCCGTGCCCCTACGGCTCGACCAAGGACGACCCCAACGACGCCGCCCTCAAGCAGAAGGCGGACGCCTTCGTGAAGAACGCGGTCAACACGATCATGAGCTCGCGGTCGTGGACCCGGAACTCGGCCATCGTCATCGTCACCGACGAGAACGACTACACCGGCAACGAGGAGACCGGCGGTTGGGAGAGCGCGGCCGGCTGCTGTGACTCACCGTACGTCCAGGCTGCCGACCCGCGGATCAGCCCGGACTGGCCCGGCGGGACCTACGGTGGCGGGCTCATCCCGGCGATCATCGTCCGCGACGGGCTGCACCACGTGGTCGACCACACGGCCTACAACCACTACTCGCTGCTCACGACGATCGAGGACAACTGGGGCCTGGGCCACATCGGCCACGCCGGTGACACCGCAGGCGGCGTCGTGCCGATGTGGAAGTCGTTCGGCGTGAACCGGCACCGCTGACGCCTCCGGCCGTCCGGGCCGCGGAGCCGGCCCGGACGGTCAGGTGGTGCGCAGGCGCTTGCGCCGGGCGGCGAGCCGCTCGACCGGGTCCTGCGCGTGCAGCCGGCGCAGCTCCTCGCCGATGACGGCGCCCAGGCGGCGACAGAAGTCCTCGGGCTCACTGGCCGCGTCGGGACGCTCGGGCACCACGCGGTCCACGATGCCGTTCCTGAGCAGGTCCGCAGCGGCGACGCCCTGTCCCCGGGCCATCTGCGGGGCTGCCGCGGCGCTGCGGTGCAGGATCGCGCTCGCCCCCTCCGGCGGCAGGGGCGACAGCCAGGCGTGCTGAGCGGCGATCACGCGGTCACCCGGCAGGAGCGCCAGGGCGCCGCCGCCCGAGCCCTCGCCCAGGAGGACGGTGAGCGTCGGTGCCGGCAGGGTCACCATGTCGGCCAGGCAGCGGGCGATCTCTCCGGCGAGGCCGCCTTCCTCCGCCTCCACGGACAGGGCCGCACCGGGGGTGTCGATGACGGTGACCAGTGGCAGGCCGAGCTCGTCGGCCAACCGGATCCCGCGTCGGGCCTCGCGCAGGCCGCCCGGTCCCATCGGGGTGAGCGAGGCCTGGGCGCGCCGGTCCTGGGCGAGCAGGACGCAGGACGCCGCACCGAAGCGGGCCAGCGCCAGGATGAGCCCGGGGTCGCGTTCGCCCTGGCCGGTGCCGTTGAGCGGGACGACGTCGACGGCTCCGTAGCGCAGCAGCCGTCGCGCGCCGGGTCGCCGGGGGTCGCGGGAGCGGGTGACCGCCGCCCAGGCGTCGACGGTGGCCGCCGGTGTGGCGGCAGCCGTCTCGGCCACCGGGTCGCCGCAGGGCGCGGTGAGGATCGACAGGGTGCGGTGGACGATGTCGGGCAGGGCCGGGGCGGGGAGGACGGCATCGACCAGCCCGTGGTCGTAGAGGTTCTCGGCCCGTTGCACTCCCTCCGGGAACGGCCGGTCGTAGAGCGCCTCGTAGACGCGTGGGCCGAGAAAGCCGACCAGGGCGCCGGGCTCGGCGACCGTCACGTGGCCCAGCGACCCCCAGGAGGCCAGGACGCCGCCGGTGCTCGGGTGACGGAGGTAGACCAGGTAGGGCAGGCCGGCCGCCCGGTGCTGGCAGATGGCGGCGGTCACCTTGACCATCTGCACGAAGGCGTGGGTGCCCTCCTGCATCCGGGTGCCACCGGAGGCGGGGGAGGCGAGCAGCGGGAGGCGCTCCCGGGTCGCGCGCTCCACGGCGGCGGTGAGCCGCTCGGCGGCGTCGACACCGATCGAGCCGGCGAGGAAGCCGAACTCGCAGGCCATGATCGCCACCCGGTGGCCGCGGATCGTTCCCTCGCCGGTGAGGACCGCTTCGTCGAGCCCGGTGCGTGCCCGGGCCCGGGTGAGCGTCGCCCGGTATGCCGGGTCCTCCGGCTCGCGTTGGATCGGCACGTCCCAGGACCGCCACGATCCTTCGTCCACGACGAGGTCCAGCAGTTCCCGGGCACCGAGTCCGCTCATCCCGCCTCGCCCGGCGCAGGTGCGCCGGGGGTGTCGCCTGCCCGATCGGTCGCCTCCACCTCGTCGAGCCACCGCTCGACCGCGGCCGTGTGCTCGCCCAGCAGCGGAGGAGGGAGGTGGCGCTCCCGCGCCCCGGCCCAGGGCCGGTCGTCGAAGCGCAGCGGCGGGCCGGGCAGCCGCAGTGTCCCGAGCGTCGGGTGCGCGACGTCGATGAGCAGCCCCTGGGACCGGGTCTGCTCCCAGTCGTAGACCTGGTCCAGGGTGCGGACCTTGCCGGCCGGCACCCCGGCATCGGCGAGCCGCTGCAGCCAGGCGTCGGCGGTGTCCTTGGCGAACCGCTCCTCGATCACCGCGACCAGCTCCTCGCGGTGGCCGACCCGGTCGGCGTTGGTGCGGAACAGTGGGTCCACCGGGTCGAGGTCGACCGCGGCGGCGAAGCGCTCCCACAGGCTCTCGCTGCCGACGGCCACCTGCACCGGGTCGTCGGCGGTGCGGAAGAGGCCGTAGGGCGCGATCGACGGGTGGTGGTTGCCGATGGCGCGCGGGATCTCGCCGGCCACCGTCCACCGGGTCCCCTGGAACGCGTGCACGCCCACGAGGCCGGCCAGCAGGCTGGTGCGCACCACCCGGCCACGCCCGGTGCGCTCCCGCTCGTGCAGGGCCGCCAAGGTGCCGTAGGCGGCATACATTCCGGCGAGCAGGTCCCCGATGGGCACTCCGGCCTTGGTCGGCTCGTCCGGGCCGGCACCGGTCAGGCTCATCAGCCCCGCCTCGCCCTGGGCGATCTGGTCATAGCCGGGCCGGCCTCCCTCGGGCCCGTCGTGCCCGAAGCCGGTGATCGAGCAGATGACGAGGCGAGGGTTGAGCTCGTGCAACCGCTCGACCGAGAAGCCGAGCCGGTCCAGCACGCCGGGACGGAAGTTCTCCAGCAGCACGTCGGCCCGGGCGATGAGGCGGGTGAGCAGCCGGGTGCCCTCGGCGGTCTTCAGGTCGGCCGTCACCGACTCCTTGTTGCGGTTGCACGACAGGAAGTAGGTCGACTGCTCCGGGTGGCCGGCGTCGCCGTCCCCGACGAACGGCGGGCCCCAGCGCCGGGTGTCGTCCCCCGCAGGGGACTCCACCTTGATCACCCGCGCGCCGAGGTCACCGAGCATCATCGCGGCGTGCGGGCCGGCCAGCGCCCGGGTGAGGTCGACGACCACCAGGTCGGACAGCATCGGCAGCTCGCCGACCACTCAGGCCACGCCCTGCGCGGACTCCGAGCGAGCACGGGCGGCAGCCGGGCGGGCGGCCGTCGCCTGCCGCGGCATGAGCAGCAGCGCGGCGAAGGCCAGGATGCAGCAGCCGACGATGTACCAGCTGATCCCGGCGCTGGAGCCGGTGCGGGCGTAGATCGCGGCGGCGATGAGCGGGGCCGGCCCGCCGGCGATGACGGAGGCGAGCTGGTAGCCGATCCCCGCGCCGCTGTAGCGGAGGTTGGTGCCGAAGCTCTCCGCGATGAGCGCCGCCTGCGGTCCGTACTGCAGGTCGTGGCAGATGAGCGACACGACGATCGCCAGCAGGGCCATGCCGGAGTTCTTGGTGTCGAGGATCCCGTAGTAGGGGAAGGCGAACAACGCCGTCGCGACGATGCCGATGCCGTAGATCGTCCGCCGTCCGAACCGGTCGGACAGGTGCCCGAAGAACGGCACGGAGAACAGCCCCACGGCAGCGGCGATCAGCGTGTCGGTGAGCAGCTCGCCCCGGTCGAGCCCGAGCTGCTTGGTGCCGTAGGTCAGGACGAAGGTGATGAACAGGTAGAACGGTGCCTGCTCCGAGAGCCGGACGAACGCGGAGGTCAGGATCTCCCGGGGATGCTCACGGAGGACCTGCACCAGCGGGCGCTTGGCCACCTCGTCGCGGTGCTGCACGGCGCTGAACTCCGGGCTCTCCTGCACCCGCAGGCGCACGTACAGGCCGATGAGGACGAGGACGAAGCTGACCAGGAACGGGATACGCCACCCCCAGGCGTTGAACGCCTCCTCCGAGGTGGCCCCGGTCATGAGCTTGACCATCCCGGTCGACAGGAGCAGTCCGATCGGCACGCCGAGCTGGGGCCAGCTCGCCATGAGGCCCCGGCGCTTCTGGTCGCCCCACTCCATCGACATCAGGACGGAGCCGCCCCACTCACCGCCGACGCCGATGCCCTGGGCGACGCGCAGGAGGGTCAGCAGGACGGGGGCGGACCAGCCGATCGAGGAAGCTCCCGGGAGCACCCCGATGAGGAAGGTGGCGCACCCCATGAGCAGCAGCGTCGTGACGAGCGTGGTCTTGCGGCCCACGCGGTCACCGAAGTGGCCGAAGATCGCGGCGCCGACCGGACGCGCGGCGAAGCCGACGAAGAGCGTGGCGAAGGACTCCAGGACGCCGGCGAACTGCGAGGAGCCGGGGAAGAACAGCTGCGGGAAGACGAGCGCCGCGGCGGTTCCGTAGAGGAAGAAGTCGTACCACTCGATCGTCGTGCCGACGGTGCTGGCGATGACGGCGCGACGTCGGTGCGCGCTCGCGGGGACGGCGGCAGCGGTCATGGAGAACCTCCGAACAGAAAGTGGCTAGGCCACTTGGCCACTGGGACCCGGCGCAGTTTTCTCCCCGGCAGCCCGGGCGTCAAGCATCGGCCGGTTACTGTCGTGTCGAGGAGGCCGCATGGAGGACAGCCTGCGCAAGCTCCCGCGACCACGGCTGTACGAGCAGGTCGTCGAGCGACTGCGTGCGTACGTGACGAGCGAGCGACTGGGGGCGGGGGACCGGTTGCCGGGGGAGCGTGACCTCGCGGCGCGCCTGGGCGTGAGCCGTGCCTCGGTCGCCCAGGCGATCGTGGCCCTGGAGGTGCAGGGGCTGGTCGAGACCCGCCACGGGGGCGGCATCTTCCTGCTGCGCGACACCCTCGACCCGGAACCGGCGACCGAGCTCCTGGCGCGGCGCGACCGGCTGCCGGACGTGCTCGACGCGCGCGAGGCACTCGAGACCCAGCTGGCCCGGCTGGCCGCCCTGCGCCGCACGGAGGAGGACCTCGCCGCCATGGAGGAGGCGATGCGCTACATGCGCAGGCAGGTCGACGCCGGCGAGCTGCCGCTGGAAGGTGACCGCCGCTTCCACGCCAGCGTGGTCACCGCGGCGCACAGCGCGCTGTTGGCGGCCTTCTACGACCAGATCCGGGACGCAATCGCGGAGAGTCGCCAGGAGTCGCTGCGCCAACCCCACCGGCCGGCGCAGTCGTTCGCCGACCACCAGGCGGTGGCCGACGCGATCCGCGCCGGCGACGGTGCCCGCGCGGCCGCGGCCATGCACCGGCACGTCGAGCACGTCAGCAGCGTGCGCCTCCTGAGCTGGCAGCCCAGGGACGACTGACCACGGCTCAGGGCAGCATGGCCTTGATCGTCGCGACCTTCCGGGTCAGCACGGCCGGGGTGTCGGCGCCGGCCGTCTCGGCCTCCCACACCGCGTTGACCGCCTCGCGCACCACCGCCCAGTCCCGCGCGCGGTCCTCGTCGATCCCGGCGGCTGCGCAGATCAGCCGCACCCGTCGGCGCAGCGCCCTCCGCAGGTCCGCGGTCGCCGCCGCTTCCTCGAACCGGTTCCACAGCGCCGGGGCCACCGCGAAGGCCGGTTCACCTGCCAGTGGCTTGGGATCGATCGCCAGCCACCCTCGCCCGCGCTCGCTGGTCCCTCGCGCGGCTCCTGCGACGTCGCCGCTGTCCCTTCTCGCGGCTCCTGCGACGTCGCCGGCCAGCACGTTCTCGTAGTGCAGGTCCTGGTGCACCAGCCGGGCGTCCACATCGGCGTCCTCGGCGAGCTCGAGCGCGAGCTGCTGAGCTCGCTCCAGCAAGCGGCGGGGGATCGGCGCGCCGCCGGCCACGCGCGGGGTCGTCGCGGCGGTCGCCAGCAGCTCTGCCCAGCGGCGGGCCTCCTCGGAGAGCCGCGCCGTCTGCGGCAGCGCCGGGACGTCGAGTCGGTGCAGCAGGGTGCCGAGGATCGTGCACGCCTCATCCACCGCTAGGCCGGTCAGGTCCCGGGTCGGGTCCAGCCACTCCAGGAGCATCGCCCACCGGGAGGGGTCGGCGGCCAGCAGCCGAACGGCCCCGTGCCCGTCCCAGCGCCGCAGGGCGAGGTGCTCGTGCCGCGCCTCCGGGTGCGGCCACGTCACCTTGAGGGCCGCCGGCGAGCGGTCGGTGCGGCGCACCGGCAGCACGAGGGCCGCCATACCGTGCCGTGGGGGTCCGTCGACGGTGAGCTGCCACCGCTCCACGCACTCCTCGACCAGGCGTGGCAGCCGCCGCAGCCAGTCCGCCCCCTCCACACCGGCCTCGGGCAGGTGCCGGGAGACCCGGTCGGCGAACGCCGGAGGGATGGTCAGGTCGAGGGGCACGACGGCGGCGGCTCAGGAGGTGAGGCCCGGCGCGGTCAGGCCGGGGAAGGGCGCCAGTGACACGCCCCACTGCGTGGCCCAGGTGGCCTGCTGCGCGAGCAGTCGCACCAGCGTGGCGACCTCGGTGCGCTGCCCCGCCGCGGCGGCGAGCAGGGCGGCGGTGGCCGGTAGCAGCGGCGCGAGGCCGGCCTGGGCCAGCGCCCGCAGCTGCTCCGGACTGCGCGCCGGGCCCGGCAGCTCGTAGCCGAGTGGCGGGGCGGGGGCAGCGCTGCCGGCCCACGCCTCAAGGCTGCGCTCCTGCACCTGCAGCGCGACGAGCGTGCGGCTTGCCCGGCGCCGCAGCCCGTGCTCGGCCCGGGCCGTCACCACCTGGAACGCATAGACCGCCGGCCGGGTCGCCTTGAGCACGGTCGCCGCGGCATCCGGCGGCAGCCGGCTCGCCCCGGACCAGCGCGGGGCAGCCCCCAGGAGGGTTGCCGCCGCCGCCCGCTGTGCGGCCACGGCGGCCAAGGTCGGCAGCCCGCTGGAGGTCGACCGGCCCAGCCGGTCCAGGGCGGCGGAGCCGACCGCGGCGGCCTCGCGGGCGGCCAGGGCGTCGGCGGACACCCGGGACCTCGTCGCCGGCGGCGTCGGGGACGGTCCACCGCCGGAGGGTCCAGCGGAGGCGGCCGTCGCCCCGGGCGCGGGCGGCAGGGGGACCCCTGCGCGGCGCAGCATCCGGTCGAGCGCGCGGTGCTGCGCGCGGTGCACGGCCGCCAACCGCCGGCAGAGCTGTCGCTGCGGACCGGTCACGCTCGCGGCCGCGTCGCCCAGCCGTTGGGTGTCCCGCCAGGCTCCGCGCAACAGGTCCTCGTCGGCGACCGGCTGCCGCGTGGGCGTGGGCAGCAGGGGGATGGCCGGAGCGCCGCGCTGGAGCGTCACCCCGCAGCCGGCGCACGTCGCCGCCACCCCACCGAGCGCCGCGGCCAGCAGTGCCCGACGGGTCACCGCCGAACCAGCGGACGAGGGGAGCGGTGGCACCGCGCGATCATCGCACGGCGCGGAGGTGTGCCTTCGGCGCGGCGCGTGGCTACAGTTGGCCTCCGACCGGCTTCCCCCGCCGGCACGGTCCGGGCTGCCCGCCGCCCGGTCGCGCGGACGCGGGGCCGGCAACGAGAACTCGAGAACAGTTGGGAGCGCGACCGCAGATGTCTGGCGAGGGGAGCGGCCGCCGGTCCGGTTCGATGCAGGACCTGACCCGGCTCGTCGGCGAGGCGGTCCGTCCGCTGGGGCTGGTGGTCGAGGGCGTCCACGTCACCCCCGCCGGGAAGCGTCGCCAGGTCCGGGTGCTGCTGGACCGCGACCTGCAGGAGCTGCTCGAAGCCGGCGACGCCGAGACCACCGTCGCGCCGTTGACCCTCGACGAGGTCGCCGAGGCCACCCGCGCGGTGGACGACCTCCTCGAGTCCTCCGACGCCATGGGCAGCGCCCCCTACGTACTCGAGGTGAGCTCACCCGGGGTCGAGCGCCCGCTGACCGAGCCCCGGCACTTCCGGCGCAACGTCGGCCGCCTGGTCGCCGTGACCCGGGTCGACGGCTCGTCGGTCACCGGCCGGCTGCAGTCGGCGGACGTCGACGGGGTGCGCCTCGAGGTCGCCGCGACCAAGCGGACGCCGGCGCGCACCGAGCAGTTGCGGTATGCCGACCTCACCCGCGGGCAGGTGCAGGTCGAGTTCTCGCGTGGAGACCAGGGAGAGGACGCCTGATGGACATCGACATGACCGCACTGCGGATGCTCGAGCGCGAGCGCGACATCTCCATGGACGTCATCGTCCCCGCCATCGAGCAGGCGCTCCTGATGGCCTACCACCGCACCGAGGGGGCCTACCGCGACGCCCGGGTGCAGCTGGACCGCAAGTCCGGGCACGTCATCGTGTGGGCCCGTGAGGACGCACCCGAAGGCGCCGAGGGCGCCGAGGGTGTCGAGCCCGGTCCGGAGTTCGACGACACCCCGGAGGGCTTCGGCCGGGTCGCGGCCGCCACCGCGCGGCAGGTGATCATCCAGCGCATGCGCGACCTCGAGGACGAGCAGATCCTCGGCGACTTCCGGGGCCGCGAGGGCGACGTCGTCGCCGGCGTCATCCAGCAGAGCAGCGACCCGCGCAACGTGATGATCGACTTCGGCACTGTCGAGGGGGTGCTGCCCCTCGCCGAGCAGGTGCCGGGGGAGGACTACGTGCACGGGGAGCGGCTGCGCTGCTACGTCGTCAGCGTGCGTCGTGGCCCCCGTGGTCCGCAGATCGGACTCTCGCGCACCCATCCCAACCTGGTCCGCAAGCTGTTCGCCCTCGAGGTCCCCGAGATCGCCGACGGGACGGTGCAGATCGCGGCGCTTGCCCGCGAGGCCGGGCACCGCACGAAGATCGCGGTGCACGCGACGGTGCCGGGCGTCAACGCCAAGGGCGCGTGCATCGGCCCGATGGGGGCACGGGTGCGCGCGGTCATGACCGAGCTGCACGGGGAGAAGATCGACATCGTCGACTACTCGGAGGACGCCCGCGAGTTCGTGGCCGCCGCGCTCTCGCCGGCGCGGGTGCAGTCGGTCGAGGTGGTGGATCCCCGCCAGCGCTCGGCGCGAGTGGTCGTGCCCGACTACCAGCTGTCCCTCGCCATCGGCAAGGAAGGGCAGAACGCGCGGCTCGCGGCCAAGCTCACCGGCTGGCGCATCGACATCCGCCCCGACACTCCTTCGGGCGGGGAACCCGCGGTCCACGTGCCCGAGGGCGAGCCGGGCACGAGCCCGGCGCGGTAAGCGGTAGAATGGAGAGAACCGGTCGCCCGCGGCCTGTCCGTGCAGCACCGACGCCTCGTGCGAACCCCGTGGTCCGCACCTGTGTCGGCTGTCGGAGTCGCGACGATCGGTCCGCATTGTTGCGCGTGGTCGCGGTGGCCTCGGATGCGGGCGACACGCTCGTCCTCACCCCCGATCCCCACCACCGGCTGCCGGGACGGGGTGCGTGGTTGCACCCCGTGGCGGCGTGCCTGGACCGTGCCGTGCGGCGCCGGGCGTTCTCCCGGGCCCTGCACACAGGGACCGGAGTGGACCACGCGGTGCTGGCTCGGTGGGTCGAGTCGCACGAGCAGCAGCTGCGGTGAGACAGCACACGCACGGCAACCAGCAGTGACACCTGCGCCGGGCGGCGCGGCGGACCACGTCCTCCGTGGCGCCCCTCGACGGTGTCCAGAAACCGGAAGCGGGTTTGACGCTGATGAGCACGCGATGAGTACTCAGCGATGAGCACTTCCCTGCACTGACGGCGGTCCGCGCCCACCTCGGCGCCCGGACCGTCTCCGACCAACAAGGAGAAACGTGGCAAAGGTCCGGGTCTACGAGCTCGCCAAGGAGCTCGGAGTCGAGAGCAAGACCCTCCTTCAGCACCTGAAGGACCAGGGCGAGTTCGTCCGTTCGGCGAGCTCCACCATCGAGCCCCCTGTCGTCCGGCGGGTCCGGGAGAACCCTCCCGCGCCGAAGGGCGACACCAAGAAGACGTCCAAGACGACCAAGAGCACCACCAAGAAGGCGACCAAGCAGGCCGCCCCGGAGCAGGCGGCGACCTCGGTAGCGAAGACCGAGGCCGCCCCCGCGGCGTCGAGCGCGCCGACGGCCCCGGCGGCGCCGGCAGCGCCCACGCCGGCCGAGTCGCCGGCCCCCTCGACCCCCGGGCCGCGCCCCGCTCCCGGGCCCTCCAGCGCCCCGAAGCCGGGGGAGGCACCCGCTGCCACCCCGGGTGAGGGCAGCGGTCCCAAGCCCGCGACGCCCGGACCGACGCCCAAGGCGCCGTCCCCCGGCCCGCGGCCCGGTCCCGCCGACCGCCCGGCCGCCGGGCGCCCGCAGCCGCAGGCTCCCGCCGCGCGACGAGGCGAGGGCGGCAAGCCGGGTCCGCGTCCGGCGCCGCGCCCCGGCGCTCCGCGCCCGGGCAACAACCCGTTCGCGTCCAGCCAGGGGATGCCGCGCGCCGGTGGTCCCCGACCGGGCAACAACCCGTTCGCCTCGAGCCAGGGCATGCCCCGCCCGCAGAACCGGCAGGGCACGGGTGCGGCCGGCCCGCGTCCGGGTGCCCCGCGACCGGCGGCGCCCCGTCCCGGCGGTCCGCGCCCGAACCCGGGCATGATGCCGGACCGCGCTGCGGTGGCCCGCCCGGGCCAGCGTCCTGCCCGATCCGGTGGAGGCGGCCGTCCTGGTGGCGGTGGCGGCGGCTTCCGCGGTGGTGGGGGCGGTGGCGGCTTCCGCGGTCGCGGCGGCCGTGGCGGCACCCAGGGTGCGTTCGGTCGCGGTGGCGGCCGTCCGGTCCGTGGGCGCAAGTCGAAGCGGGCGAAGCGTCAGGAGTTCGAGCAGATGCAGGCGCCGTCGATCGGCGGCGTCAGCGTGCCGCGCGGCGACGGCTCGACCGTCGTGCGCGTGCGCCGTGGTGCCTCCCTGAGCGACTTCGCGGACAAGATCAACGCCAACCCGGCCAGCCTGGTCACCGTCCTGTTCCACCTCGGTGAGATGGCCACGGCGACGCAGTCCCTCGACGAGGACACTTTCCAGGTGCTCGGCTCCGAGCTCGGCTATGACATCCAGGTCGTCTCCCCGGAGGACGAGGAGAAGGAGCTGCTCAGCTCCTTCAACATCGACCTCGAGGCCGAGGAGGCCGCCGAGGACGAGGAGGACCTCGCCCCCCGCCCGCCGGTCGTGACCGTCATGGGCCACGTCGACCACGGCAAGACCCGCCTGCTCGACGCCATCCGGCACGCGCACGTCGCCGAGGGCGAGACCGGCGGCATCACCCAGCACATCGGGGCCTACCAGGTCCACACCGACCACGAGGGCGAGGACCGAGCGATCACCTTCATCGACACCCCCGGTCACGAGGCGTTCACCGCCATGCGTGCCCGCGGTGCCAAGGTGACCGACATCGCGATCCTCGTCGTCGCCGCCGACGACGGCGTCATGCCGCAAACGGTCGAGGCGCTCAACCACGCCCAGGCCGCCGACGTGCCGGTTGTGGTGGCGGTCAACAAGGTGGACGTCGAGGGCGCCAACCCGCAGAAGGTCCGCCAGCAGCTGACCGAGTACAACCTCATCGCCGAGGAGTACGGCGGCGACACGATGTTCGTGGACGTCTCGGCCAAGCAGGGCACCCACATCGACGACCTGCTCGACGCGGTGCTGCTGACCGCCGACGCGGCCCTCGACCTGCGGGCCAACCCCGACAAGGACGCGCGCGGGGTGGCCATCGAGGCCAACCTCGACCGCGGCCGCGGTGCCGTTGCCACGGTGCTGGTGCAGTCCGGCACCCTGCAGGTCGGCGACGCGATCGTCACCGGCAGCGCCTACGGACGCGTGCGGGCCATGCTCGACGAGAACGGCGCCAACATCGAGGAGGCGGGTCCGTCCCGCCCGGTGCAGGTGCTCGGTCTGGCCTCGGTGCCCCGCGCCGGAGACACCTTCCTGGTGGCTCCGGACGACCGCACCGCCCGACAGATCGCCGAGAAGCGGGAGGCGGCCGACCGGCAGGCGTCGCTGGCCAAGGCCCGCAAGCGGATCAGCCTGGAGGACCTCAACCAGGCGCTCGCCCAGGGCAAGGTCGAGACCCTCAACCTCATCCTCAAGGGCGACGTGTCCGGTTCGGTCGAGGCCCTCGAGGACGCGCTGCTGCAGATCGACGTCGGCGACGAGGTCGACCTGCGGATCATCGACCGCGGCGTCGGTGCCATCACGCTGAACAACATCAACCTGGCGATGGCCTCGGACGCCATCATCATCGGGTTCAACGTGCGCGCCGAGGGACAGAACGCCGAGGTCGCCGAGCGCGAGGGCGTGGAGATCAAGTACTACTCGGTGATCTACCAGGCGATCGAGGAGATCGAGGCGGCCCTGAAGGGCATGCTCAAGCCGGAGTACGAGGAGCACGAGCTCGGCACCGCCGAGATCCGGGAGATCTTCCGCTCCTCCAAGTTCGGCAACATCGCCGGATCCATCGTCCGCTCGGGCGAGATCCGGCGTGGCGCCAGGGCACGGATCACCCGCAACGGCGTGGTCATCACCGAGAACGTCGAGATCAGCGGTCTGCGGCGGTTCAAGGACGATGTCACCGAGGTCCGCGAGGGCTTCGAGTGCGGCATCAACCTCGGGTCGTTCAACGACCTGCAGATCGGTGACCTCATCGCCACCTACGAGATGCGCGAGATCCCCCGCAGCTGACGAGTGACGAGGACGGCGGGCGTCTCACGCACACCCTCGTTGCTGGTGGTTGGCGACTCCCGAGTCGCCAACCACCAGCAACAGTCCGGGGGTTGCCCGCCACCAGCAACAGTCCGGGGTCGCCCCGCCACCCGACTTCCCAGAAGGGACCACCACCATGGCTGACCCGGCACGCGCCCGCCGTGTCGCGGACCGCATCAAGGTCATCGTCGCCGAGTACCTCGAGTTCCGGCTCAAGGACGAGCGCCTCGGCTTCGTCACCATCACCGACGTGCGGGTGACCGGCGACCTGCAGCACGCGTCGGTGTTCTACACCGTCTTCGGCTCCGACGCCGAGCGGCAGACGACCGCCGAGGTGCTCGAGGCCAACAAGGGCCGCATCCGCTCCGCGGTCGGCAAGGGGATCGGCATCCGGCTGACCCCCTCCCTCGAGTTCATCGCCGACGCCCTGCCCGAGGGCGCCGCGCACATCGAGGACCTGCTGGCGGCGACCCGGCAACGGGACGCCGAACTGGCCCGCTCGGCGGCGAACGCCCGACACGCGGGCGAGGCCGACCCCTACCGCCGCCGGGAGGAGTCCGACGCGCAGGACACCGACACGGCGGAGGCGGTCGACACGGCGGAGGCGGCCGAGGCCGCCGACCACCGGGACAGCGGAGGCGATGGGCGCCGCTGAGCGTCCCGCCCCCGTGGGCGACGGCCTCCTGGTCGTCGACAAGCCGGGGGAGTGGACCAGCCACGACGTCGTGGCCCGCTGCCGCCGGCTGTGCCGCACCCGCAAGGTCGGCCACGCCGGCACCCTGGACCCGATGGCGACCGGGGTGCTCGTCCTCGGAGTCGGCCGCGCCACCAAGCTGCTGACCTTCCTCGTCGGCTGCGACAAGAGCTACCGCGCCACCATCCGCCTGGGACAGGGCACCGTCACCGACGACGCCGAGGGCGAGGTGACGAGCACGTATGACGTCACGCACCTCACCGACGCCACGGTCACCGAGGCGACGGCCCGGCTCACCGGCGACCTCGCCCAGGTGCCCAGCGCGGTCAGCGCCGTGAAGATCGACGGACGCCGCGCCTACAAGCGGGTCCGCGCGGGCGAGGACGTGCAGCTGCCGGCACGGCAGGTCCACGTCGCCCGCTTCGACGTGCTCGCCCAGCGCGAAGGACTCGTCGACGGCCAGCCGGTCCGCGACGTCGACGTGGCCGTCGACGTCTCCTCGGGCACCTACGTGCGTGCGCTGGCCCGTGACCTCGGGAGGGCACTGGGCACCGGCGGGCACCTCGTCGCCCTCCGCCGCACCCGCGTCGGCCGGTTCGACCTCGAGCAGGCGCACCCGCTGGAGGAGCTGGAGGGCGACGCCGGCCGCTTCCTGCTGCCGCTGGCCGAGGCCGCCCGAGAGGCGTTCCCGGTGCGCGAGCTGACCGAGCAGGAGGCCCGCGCCCTCGGCTACGGGCAGCGGATCGCGGCACGTTCGGCCCGGACCAGCGACCCCGTCGCGGCCTTCGGCCCGGACGGCCGGCTGGTCGCCATGCTGGACGAGAGCCGTGAGCGCGTGCGCACCCACGTCGTGTTCGCCGCGGCCGGTTCGTAGAGTGGTCTCCGTGCTGCGCTGGACCGACCTCTCCCAGATCCCGGCGGACCTCGGTCCGAGCGTGGTGACCCTGGGCAACTTCGACGGCGTCCACCGTGGCCACCGCGCCGTGCTGCGTGCCGTCCGCGAGCAGGCCGACACCGCGGGAGCGCTGGCGCTCGCGGTGACCTTCGACCCCCACCCCGTAGCCGTGCTGCACCCCGAGCGGGCCCCGGAGGCGATCACGTCCCTCGAGCAGCGCCTCCGGCTGCTGGAGGACACGGGGCTCGACGGCGTTCTCGTCATGGAGTTCACCAAGGAGCTGGCGCTCTGGACCGCGGAGGAGTTCGTCCGCCGTGTCTTCGTCGACGCGATGCACGCCTGCGCCGTGGTCGTCGGGCGGGACACCCGCTTCGGCGTCCACAACTCCGGTGACGTGCAGACCCTGCGCGAGCTCGGCGCGACCCACGGCTTCGAGGTCACCACGATGGAGGACGTCGGGGCCGACACCTCCGACGGCCAGGGTCGTTGGTCCTCCACCCGCGTCCGGTCGCTGCTGGCTGCCGGCGATGTCGCGACTGCCGCCGCGCTGCTGGGACGGCCACACCGGGTGAGCGGCGCCGTCGTCCACGGCGCCCACCGCGGCCGCGACCTCGGCTACCCGACCGCGAACCTCTGCCAGGACAGCGCGGGTCTCGTGCCCGCCGACGGCGTGTATGCCGGGTGGCTGGTCCGCGACGGCCGCACCCCGGACGACCCGGACCGCTGCCTGCCGGCGGCGATCTCGGTCGGCACCAACCCCACCTTCGACGGGCAGGCCCGCACGGTCGAGGCCTACGTGCTCGACCGCACCGACCTCGACCTCTACGGCGAGGTGGTCGCGCTCGAGTTCGTCTCGCGACTGCGTCCCACCGAGAAGTTCGACAGCATCGAGGACCTCCTCGAGCAGATGGCCGAGGACGTCCGCCGGTGCCACGAGGTGCTGGGCGTCCCGCTGCACGAGCGCAGCTGAGAGCTGGGGAAGTCGCCTGCGCGAACGCCGTTGGAGCGCTCACCCGATTCGGCGCCGGGCCGTCGGTGCGCGCTCGGATCGCACTCCCCGGTTTCTCCCAGCGCCCTCACAGTGGCGGGGCCGATGCTTCCGGTGAGGCGACCCGTCAGGCCGCCCGGGATGTCGGAAGGGGCAGCCACGGATGGCACTACTCGGCATACCGTTGGTCGTCGTCCTCGCGTGCGCGGCCGTCCTGCTCCCGGTGGGGACCTTCCTGCTCTGGTCGCACGTGCACGGGCCGCGGGTGGTGCGGGGCGGAACCCGACTCGGCATGCTGCTGACGGGGCAGCTGGCGACGGTCCTGCTCGTGGCGGCCCTGGCGAACGACTACGGGCAGTTCTACACCTCGTGGAGTGACCTGTTCGGCACGGGCAGCGGTCAGCACACGGTGAGCACCTTCGGCGCCGCGGGGGCCCCGCGGGCGAGCCGATCCCTGGGTCACCCGCGGTCACCGGTGCACCGGCCCGACAGCCCCGTGCGGCCGGCGGCCGCGACGACCACCCGCACGGGCGGGTCCGGGCGACTGCAGGTCCTCGGCGCGACGTCGTGGTCCAGCCGCGCGCAGTGGGCCACCCGCGGCAAGGTCGAGTCGGTCGACATCACCGGCCTCCAGAGCGGGCTGTCGGTGCAGGGCTACCTCTACCTGCCGCCCCAGTACTTCCAGCGGGCATGGGCCCACCACCGGTTCCCGGCGGTCGAGGCGATCACCGGATACCCCGGCTCGGCGCTGGCCCTCGTGACCCGTCTGGGCTACCCAAGCGTCTCGCTCAAGCTGGTGCAGGAGCACCGCAGCCAGCCGACGATCTTCGTCATGCTGCCCTCGATGGTCGTGCCCCCGCGCGACACCGAGTGCACGGACGTGCCCCACGGCCCGCAGGCGGAGACCTTCTTCGGCCAGGAGGTCCCGAGCGCGGTGCAGACGGCGCTGCGGGTCAAGCCGAACGACTGGGGCGTGGCCGGCGACTCCACCGGCGGCTACTGCGCCACGAAGATCCTCATGGACCACCCGGCCGTGTTCCGGGCCGGCATCTCCCTGTCCGGCTACTACTACGCGCGGGAGGACCGCACCACGGGCAGCCTGTGGGCCGGCGACGTGCAGCTGCAGCACCTCAACGACCCCGAGTGGCTGCTCCACCGCTTCCCGGCACCCCCGGTGTCGCTGTTCCTCACCACCAGCAAGGACGAGACCCACCGGGACGGGTACCCGGACGCGATGCGGTTCCTGCACGAGGTGCGTCCACCGATGCATGTCACGGCGCTCGTCGAGGCCCACGGCGGGCACAACTTCGCCACGTGGGACCGGGAGCTGCCGATCGCGTTGCGGTGGCTGTCCCGGCTGCAGTGACGCCCGCAGTGACACGGGCCGGCCACTAACGCGGGGCGGCAGTGACGCGGGCCGGCAGTGACGCGGGCCGGCAGGGGCGCCACGGGGCGACGCCGCCTGGTGGGGACGCCCGTCAGCGGGGCGTCGGCGTGGCTGCCAGCAGCGCCCGGGCGATCACGCGGTGCCCGGCAGCGTTCGGGTGGTCCCCGTCGGAGGCGAGCAGGTCGGTCGGGTCCTCGCTGCCGTCGCCCTTGAAGGGTGCGTAGAGGTCGACACACTGGGCGCCTGCGGAGTGGGCGGCCGAGCAGATGGCGTTGTTGGCCGAGCGGGTCACCTGGTCGCTCCACTTCAGGTAGGCCGGGCCGAGGTTCTCCCGCGCGTACTGCCCGTCGACGAAGACGTTCCAGTAGTTGGTGACCAGGATGGTGGTGGGACGGCCGTGCCGCAGCCGCTTGATGTCCTGGACGATGGCGCGCACGTTGGTGCCGACCTGGGCGACCGAGTCCTGCCAGCACTCGGCGTTGCAGCCGGACTGGCGGTGCCGGGCGCGCAGCGGGTTGAGGTCGTTCGCGCCGATGGTGACCAGGTCGATCGACGCACCCGAGACGACCCGGGTGGTCTGGGAGGGGTGCTCCAGGTCGTGCCGCAGGTCGACGCTGGTGGATCCGGGCACACCGAGGTTGACCGCCTTGCCGGGGCCGCCGTCGGCGGCGGGCAGCCACTTGGCGTAGAGCTGGACGAAGTCGGCACACCCGGGGCAGGCGCTGCCCGCGGTCACCGAGTCCCCGAGCCCGACCACCGTCGCCGGAGACTGCGGCTTCGGGGGCTGGCTCGGCGACGGGGACGCGCTCGAGGAGGGGGACGCACTCGACGAGGGCGAGCCGCTGGTCGACGGGGACGCGCCGGCGCGATGCGTCGCGGCCGGGCGGTGCTTGGGGGGACGGGACTGCTGGCTGACGACCGTGAAGCCAGCCACCAGCACGACGAGCAGCAGGGACAGCGCGGTCAGGAGGGAGCGGGACACGCTGCCCAACGGTAGGAGCCGAACCTGAGTGTGCGGCTTTCAGATTCGCGTCACTGGTGGGGCGAATGGGACGGCAGCGCCCTGCTGTGCTTCCCGTGGTGCCCCGCGACGTCGCCGCGGGCCCTCAGGAGAGCTCGTGCTGCAGGTGCTCGACCGGCGTCCCGGGCCGGGGCCGAAGCCGCGGCAGGAAGGCCGGCGCGGAGAGGAACGCCTCGGCCCGCAGCGCCGCCACGCTCACCTGTGGCAGGTCGCGGCTGTTCCGGAAGCACAGGTAGCGGGGCACCCAGTCGGGCTGGTACTTCGCGTTCGCGCGGTAGAGCGACTCGATCTGCCAGAACCGCGAGGCGTGCAGCAGCAGCTGACGCCACAGCCGCAGCACCGGCCCCGCACCGAGCCGGCCACCACGCTCGAGCACCGACCGGAAGACCGCGAAGTTCAGCGAGACCCGGCGCAGGCGGCGAGGGTGGCCACCGGTCGACGGGTCGCCGGTGAGCAGGTCGACGACCATCAGCTCGACGATGCCGTTGTCGCTGTCCGGGGAGCGGCGCATCAGGTCCAGCGACAACCCGTCCTGGCCCCAGGGGACGAAGTGGAGCAGTGCCGACAGCTCGCCGCCCGCGTCCCGGCAGCGGACCAGCACGCAGCCGGTGTCCTCCGGATCGCCGAACCGGCCCAGGGCCATCGCGAACCCGCGCTCCTGCGTGCCCTCGCGCCAGCGGTCGGAGGCCTCCTGTGCCTCCGCGAGCTCGGCGCCGCTGAGGGCGGCGACCGGGCGGATGTCCACGGTGTAGCCGAGCCGCCGGGCACGACCCACCGCCTGGCGCACGCTGCGCATCGCGCGGCCCTCCAGGGTGAAGTCGGCCACCCGGACCACGGCTTCGTCACCGAGCTCCAGCGCATCCAGTCCGGCGCGGTGGAACGCTGACGCACCACGCTCGCTCGGCGCCAGCACCGCCGGGACCCATGCGTATCGGCGCGCCTCGGCCAGCCACGCGTCGATCACTCCCGGCCAGGCCTCCGGGTCGCCGAGCGGGTCGCCGGCCGCCAGGCTCACTCCGTCGACCACGCGGTAGCAGATGGCCGCCTTGCCCGTCGGCGAGAAGATCGCCGACTTGTCGCGGCGTAGGGCGAAGTAGCCGAGCGAGTCGTGGTGCCCGGGCTGGTCCAGCAGGTCGCGCAGGCGGGCCTCGTCCTCGCGGCGCAGGCCGTGCGGGCCGCCCGGGGGACGCAGGGCCGCGGCCAACGTGCTGAGCACCACCACGCCGCCGAGCAGCGCGAGCGTGATCGCGACGAAGTCGGCGTGGTGGACGTGGTGGAAGTGCAGAGGCCCGGACAGGCCGACCAGGCCGAGCAGGACCTCCTGGGTGACCTGCCAGGTGGTCGGGTAGCCCACGATGCTGTCCGAGTCCAGCAGGATCGCCGCGAAGCCGACGGCGATGGCCATGACCGCCGCCGAGACGAACACCACCCCGGTGTTGCGCCGCGACCGGGGATCGGGCACGCCGGTGAAGGCGGACCGGGTGATGAGCAGCAGCACGAGGAGCAGCACCGTGACGACCGCCTGAGGCAGGTCCAGGTCGCGCGCCAGGTGCAGCGCGCCCTCGGCAGCGGTGAACACGACGGCCAGCTGCCAGGCCCGGCGTTTGCGCCGCCGCAGCCCGCGGGCGAGCATCAGCAGCAACATGCCGACGGCGATGGTCGCGGCCCGGGCCGCGTGCGGGGCGACGCCCAGGATCAGCTCGGGCACGACGTCGACGCGCGCCGCCATCGGCAGTCCGGCACCGATGATGCCGAGCAGGCCGACGACCGCGACGGCCCGCGCCACCCACACCGGTGCCCAGTCGGGGCTGGTGACCTGCCAGGTCCGGGAGCCGGCGCGTGACGACTGCGGGCGGGACGTCATCTGCCGGGTTCCTCTCGAGCAAGCCCACCACGGGCGTGACGCATGCGTTTCCCCTGCATCGTCCCTGTCGCTGCTGGGAAGCCGCTGAACGTCGGCTGCACGCTCTCCCAGCATCTGCCCAGCAGAGTCGCAGACTCTGGTGGACGGACGCATGGACGGACGGGACGGAGGTGGCCGCATGCTGTTCGGCCTGGGTGGCGCGCTCGCCGCTGCCGTCTGCTACGGCGTGGCCAGCGTCGTGCAGGCCGTCGCCGTGCGCCACCTGACCCGCGCAGCGGCCGGGACCGGCTGGCTGGCGCGCGCCTGGGCCGGTCGGTGGTATGCCGTGGGCCTCGCCCTGGACGGCCTCGGTTTCCTGGCCTCCGTCGTCGCCCTGCGCACGCTGCCGCTGTTCCTCGTCCAAGCACTCGTCGCCGCGAGCATCGGGGTCACGGCCGTCCTCGCGGCCGCCTTCCTGGGCGTCGCCCTCTCCCGTGCCCAGGTCGGCGCCCTGGTGGTGATCGCTGCGGGCCTGACCGCCCTCGCCGGCAGCGCGCCAGAGCAAGCGGCGCGGGGGCTGGCCGGCGTCGGACCGTGGCTGCTGTTGCTCGGCGTGCTCCCGCTGGTGGTGGCGATGGTGGCCGCCACCCGGGGCACCCGGCCCTCGGCGTTCGTGCTGTTGGCGGTCGCCGCGGGGCTGGGCTTTGCCGGCGTGGGCATCTCGGCGCGCGTGCTCGTCATACCGTCGCCGTGGTGGCACGTGGTCGGTGACCCGGCGCTGTGGGCCCTCGCGGCCTACGGGGTGCAGTCCACGGTCTGCTACGGGATGGCGCTGGCGAAGGGGTCGGTCACCGTGGCGACGGGACTCACCCTGGGCGTCGAGACAGTCGTGCCGGGAGCCATCGGGCTGGCCGCACTGGGCGACCACGTGCGTCCCGGGTGGGGACCGGTGGCGGCGGTCGGGTTCGCCCTCGCGCTCGCCGGGTGCCTCGTGCTGGCCCGGAGGCCGGTGCACCCGCCCGGTTACCCTTGAGGGCATGCCTGCACCCAGCCTGACGAGGACAGCGAGGACGAGGCCGCACGTGGCCGGCTCTTCCGTGTTCACCGAGCTGGAGCCGCTGCTCGAGCGGGTGAGCAAGCCGATCCAGTACGTCGGTGGTGAGCTCAACAGCCGGAGCAAGGACTGGCACTGCGGCGGCCACGGGCCAAGTGGCGAGGAGCTCACCGCGCGGTGGGCCCTGATGTACCCGGATGCCTACGAGGTGGGCCTGCCCAACCAGGGGGTCATGATCCTCTACGAGGTGCTCAACGAGCGGCCGGATGCGCTCGCCGAGCGCACCTACTCGGTCTGGCCGGACATGGAGGAGCAGCTGCGCTCCGCCGGGCTGCCGCAGTTCACCGTCGACGGACACCGCGACGTGCGGGACTTCGACGTCTTCGGCATCTCCTTCTCCACCGAGCTCGGCTACACCAACCTGCTGACCGCGCTGGACCTTGCGGGCATCCCGCTGCACGCCGCCGAGCGCAGCGACGAGGACCCGATCGTGCTGGCCGGCGGGCACGCCGCCTTCAACCCCGAGCCGGTCGCGGACTTCATCGACGCCGCGGTGATCGGGGACGGTGAGGAGGCCGTGCTCGCCATCACCGACCTCGTCACCGGCTGGAAGGCCGAGGGGCGCCCCGGTGGCCGCGAGGAGCTGCTGCTGCGGCTCGCGCGCACGGGCGGCGTCTACGTGCCGGCGTTCTACTCGGTGGACTACCTGTCCGACGGGCGGATCCAGCGCGTCGTGCCCAACCGCCCCGGCGTGCCGTGGCGCGTGTCCAAGCACACGGTGATGGACCTCGACGCCTGGCCCTACCCGAAGCAGCCGCTCGTGCCGCTCGCGGAGTCCGTGCACGAGCGGATGTCGGTGGAGATCTTCCGCGGCTGCACGCGCGGGTGCCGCTTCTGCCAGGCCGGCATGATCACCCGCCCCGTCCGCGAGCGGTCCATCACCGGGATCGGCGAGATGGTCGAGCGGGGGCTCGCCGCGACCGGCTTCGAGGAGGTCGGGTTGCTCTCGCTCTCCAGCGCCGACCACAGCGAGATCGCCGACATCACCAAGGGGCTGGCGGACCGTTACGAGGGGACGCAGACGGGGCTGTCGCTGCCCTCGACGCGGGTCGACGCGTTCAACATCGACCTGGCGAACGAGCTGACCCGGAACGGTCGCCGGTCCGGGCTGACCTTCGCGCCCGAGGGCGGGTCGGAGCGGATCCGCAAGGTGATCAACAAGATGGTGTCCGAGGAGGACCTCATCAACACGGTCACCGCGGCCTACTCGGCCGGGTGGCGCCAGGTGAAGCTCTACTTCATGTGCGGCCTGCCGACCGAGACCGACGAGGACGTGCTCCAGATCGCCGAGCTCGCCAAAAAGGTCATCGACACCGGGCGGCGGGTCACCGGGCGGCGCGACATCCGCTGCACCGTGTCGATCGGCGGGTTCGTGCCGAAGCCGCACACGCCGTTCCAGTGGTGCGCCCAGCTCGGGGCGGAGGAGACCGACGCCCGGCTCGGGAAGCTGCGCGAGGCGATCCGGGCGGACAAGCGGTACGGCTCGGCGATCGGGTTCCGCTACCACGACGGCAAGCCCGGGATCGTCGAGGGCCTGCTGTCGCGCGGCGACCGCCGGGTCGGCAAGGTGATCGAGCAGGTCTGGCGCGACGGCGGCCGTTTCGACGGTTGGAGCGAGCACTTCTCCTACGACCGCTGGATGGCCGCCTGCGAGCGCGGGCTCGCCGGCACAGGCGTCGACGTCGACTGGTACACCACCCGCGAGCGGGACTACGACGAGGTACTGCCCTGGGACCACCTCGACGCCGGGCTGGACAAGGAGTGGCTCTGGGAGGACTGGGAGGCCGCCCTCGACCCCGCCGCCGACGACGTCGAGGACTGCCGTTGGACGCCGTGCTACGACTGCGGCGTCTGTCCCGAGATGGGCACCGACATCCAGATCGGCCCCACCGGCCAGCAGCTGCTGCCGTTGAGCGTGGTCTGAGAAATCTGCTCGATCGCCCGCCCGCCGTCGCCCTAGGGTCGGCGGCATGACCGCGAGACCCCGGATCGGCGACGAGCAGCGGCGGGCCCGGCTCGCCGTACGACACGCGCTCGCGCCGGAGCACCAGGCGGCCTCGGTGTCCGCGGCCACCGAGGCCGTGGTCGCGCTGCACGCGACCGAGCCGGCCAACGTTCACCTGGCCGCCTTCGCCCGCAGCGGCGCCACCCGCGACGAGGTCGACCACGCGCTCTACGTCGAGCGGAGCGTGGTGAAGCAGCTGGCGATGCGGCGCACCGTCTTCGTGTTCCCGCGCGAGCTGCTGCCCGCGGTGTGGGGCAGTGCCAGCGCCCGGGTCGCCCGGCAGCAGCGCGACCGGCTCGCCCGCGACGTGGTCAAGGAGGGCATCGCCGCCGACGGTCCCGCGTGGGTCGACGAGGCCACCCGCGCCGTCCTCGCGCTGCTGCACGAGCGCGGCCCGTTGAGCACCGCCGAGCTGCGCGGCGAGCTCCCGTCGCTGGAGTCCCGGCTGACCTACGCCGAGGGCAAGGCGTACGGCGCCAACATCCCCATCGCCCCCCGGGTGCTGACCACGCTGGCCGCCTCCGGAGCCGTGCTGCGCGGGGACAACGACGGCGGCTGGAAGCTCTCCCGCCCGCGCTGGACGGTGACCTCGCACTGGCTCGGCAGCGAGCCGCAGCCGCTGGACGAGCGCGCCGGCTACGCCACCGTCGTCGAGGCGTGGCTGCGGGCGTTCGGCCCCGGCACCGAGGCCGACCTGGTCTGGTGGCTCGGTGCCACCACCGGCGCGGTCCGCCGGGCGCTCACCGACGTGGGTGCCGTCGAGGTCGACCTCGACGGCGGCGGCACCGGGCTGGTGCTGCCCGACGACGTCGACCCGGTCCCCGCTCCGGGGCGGTGGGCGGCGCTGCTGCCCGCGCTGGATCCCACCACGATGGGCTGGAAGGAGCGCGGTTTCTACCTCGGCAGCCACGCCGGGCTGCTGTTCGACCGCAACGGCAACGCCGGCCCGACGGCGTGGCTCGACGGCCGGGTGGTCGGCGGCTGGACGCAGAAGGACGACGGGCAGGTGGTGGTGGTGCCGTGCGAGGAGCTCGACGCCGCCGGCGCGCGGTTGCTCGAGCGGCAGGCGGCGCGGCTCACGGAGTGGCTCGACGGTGACGTGGTCCGGACGATCTACCAGTCACCGCTGGTGCGCGCCGGCGACAGCTCGTCCTCGATGTAGCGCGGCCGGGCCGCGTAGAGGCCGACCAGCAGCTGGGGCACGCACAGGCCGGTGAGCACCAGCAGCGGCACCGTCCAGCCGCCGGTGAGCCCGTTGAGCCAGCCCATCCCCACCGGGCCGAGGCTGGCCAGCAGGTAGCCGACGGACTGGGCGAAGCCCGACAGCGCCGCGGTGCCGGCCGGGCTGTGCGCCCGCAGGCCGATCAGCGTCAGCACGAACGGGAAGGTGCAGGTGCCCACCCCGACGATCACCGCCCACGCCCAGGCGCCCGCCACCGGCGCGAGCACCAGGCCGAGGTACCCGACGGGGTAGCACACCATCATCGCCACCAGCAGCCCCCGCGGGTCACGGATCCGCCCGGTCACCGTCGGCACCACCAGCGACACCGGGATGCTGGCGCCGGTGATCACGCCCAGGAGCACCCCCGCGGTGGCGGCGGAGAAGCCGGCGTCGCGATAGACCTGCGCGAACCAGCCGAAGATCGAGTAGGCCTGCAGCGACTGCAACCCGAAGAACACCGCCATCGCCCAGCCGAGCCGGGTGCGGGCCACGTCGCGCAGGCCCCACACGTGCGGGCGCTCCTCGGGGGCGCTGTCGTGGCGCAGCAGGCCGAGCCAGGGCAGTGCCGCCACCGCGGCCGTCACGGCCCAGGTCACCAGGCCGACCCGCCAGCCCTGGGGCTCGAAGGCGTGCGCGATCGGCACGGTGAGCATCGACGACGCGGTCAGCCCGACGGCCAGGGCGGTGGTGTACACCGCGGTCATCCGGCCCACGTGCCCCGGGAAGTGCAGCTTGACCAGCGACGGCAGCAGCACGTTGGCGGTGGCCATGCCCGCCAGCGCGAGCAGCGACAGCACCAGGAACACCCAGGCGTGCGAGGTCCACGACCGGGCGCCGAGCCCGGCCACCACGCACAGCAGCGCCAGCAGCGTCACCCGGTGCGCCCCGAGGACGCGTGCCAGCAGCGGCGCCACCGCACCGACCACCGCGAAGGCGAGCACCGGCAGCGTGGTCAGCACCCCGGCCACGGTCGGGGAGAGCTGCAGTCCCGCCCGGATCTCGTCGAGCACCGGCCCCACGCTCACCGCGGCGGGTCGCAGGTTGAAGGCCAGCGCGACGATGCCGACCACCACCAGCGCGCGGGCGGCGCGGCTCCGGGGCTCGGCCGGGGCCGGCTGGGTGCCGGCTGCTGCCGGTCGGGGATGGGGCTGGCTCACCCGCGGATTCTGCCAGTTCGCTGCGCGGGAGCCGTCCCCGGGGGCACAATGACGGCGGTTCCGACGATTGTCACACAATGATGAAATTACAGCTCTGTAGTTCGGGTCTCCTGTCGCTCTCTGTGATTTTTGTTCCCAGAGTGACGAGAAGTGGCTACTGTTCTACCGCTGACGTGACCGTGACCCAGGCCTGACCGGCCTGTCCCGACCTTGGAGGCCTGGACCGTGACGAAACCGGTGTCAACAACCCGCCGGCTGGTGCGCGCGCTGGTGGCGGTGGCCGCCGCAGCGCTGACGGCGACCACCGGCACCGCCTACGCCTACGTCCTGGGCGTGGACACCTCGAACCACCAGCACAGCTCGACCACGTCGATCAACTGGAGCTCGGTGGCCAGCAGCGGCGTCAAGTTCGCCTTCCTCAAGGCGACCGAGGGCACCAGCTTCCAGGACCCCTACTTCAAGGCCGACTGGGCGGCGTCGGCCAAGGTGGGCATCTACCACGGCGCCTACCACTTCGCCCGGCCCAGCACCGCCGCCGGCTCGGCGGTCCAGCAGGCCGACTACTTCGCCTCGTTCATCGGCCCGCAGAACTCGCGCGGCACGCTGCCGCCCGTGCTCGACCTGGAGACGACCGGGGGGCTGTCCCCGCGGCAGCTGATCAGTTGGGTGCAGCAGTTCCTCACCGAGCTGCAGACCCGCACCGGCCGCAACCCGATCATCTACACCTCGCCGTACTTCTGGATCGACAACCTCAACAACAGCACCGCCTTCCACAACTACCCGCTGTGGATCGCGCACTACGGCGTCTCGAGCCCGACGGTGCCCGGCCAGTGGCCGACCTGGTCGTTCTGGCAGTCGACCAGCACCGGCCGCATCCAGGGCATCAGCGGCAACACCGACAAGGACGTCTTCAACGGCAGCATGACCCAGCTGCAGAAGTTCGCCCTCGCCTACACCAAGCCGGCCAGCCAGCTGTCCCTGACGGTGTCCAACACCGCGCCGACCATCGACCAGAGC
>NZ_DASSTI010000011.1:0-40650 GCF_035708005.1 Segeticoccus sp.
CGCACCTACACCGCCCACCTGGTCGGCACCGACTCCCTGACCGACCTGGCCGTCATCCAGATCGACAACCCCCCCACCGACCTGACCCCCATCCACCCGGCCGGCAACAACAGCCTGACCGTGGGCCAACCCGTCATGGCCATCGGCAACCCCCTGGGCCTGGCCGGCACCGTCACCACCGGCATCGTCTCGGCCCTGGACCGCCCGGTCACCACCCAACAAGAGGGCGCCAACAACAACCCCTTCACCAACTCCGGGGCCGAGCCGGTGGTCACCAACGCCGTGCAGACCAGCGCCGCGATCAACCCCGGCAACAGCGGCGGCGCCCTGGTCGACGCCTCCGGCTCCCTGGTCGGCATCAACTCCTCCATCGCCACCGTCAGCCAGTCCTCCTCCCTGGGCGGCCAAAGCGGCAACATCGGCATCGGCTTCGCCATCCCGGTCTCGGAGGTCAAGACCATCGCCGGCCAACTCATCAACACCGGCCACGCCGAACACGCCTACCTGGGCGTCTACCTCAAGAACGCCCGCGTCAAGGTCGGCTCGGCCACCCGCGACGCCGCCGGCGTGGCCCGCGTCGTCCCCCACTCCCCCGCCGCCAACGCCGGCCTGAAGAAGGGCGACGCCATCACCGCCATCGACGGCGAAACCGTCAACGGCTCCCTGTCCCTGGTCGCCCAGGTCCACCAACGCAGCGTCGGCGAGAAAGCCACCCTCACCCTCATCCGAGGCGGCCACCAACACCAGATCAACGTCACCTTCACGGCGAGCCCGAACGCGTGATCTCTCCGAACCTGCCCGGCTGCCAGCCCAGTACCTGGGCGGCGGGTCAGCACGTAGGGCGACTCAGCAGCGGCCCGTGCCCATGTCGAGGAGCCGCTCGAGCACGACGGGTGCGGTCCGCAGGCCATCGTGCTCGTGCTCATTGGTCACCCACGCCCGGGAACCCCCCACCCGTCCCAGCGTCTCGAGCTGGAGGTCGGCATCGACGTAGAGGTCGTCGTAGTAGACAGCGGCACACAGGGGAACCTCGTTGGCGGCCAGCCGTTCCACGTCATACAGCGGGCTCCAGTCGTCCTTGGCGGCGAGCAGGTCGGCCGCCGCCGCGAACGGGCGAAGCGAGCGGATCTCGCGGAACATCCAGGGGAACATCATCTCGGCGGTCAGCAGCACCGGCCTGGCAGTCGAGGCGAACTCCGGCCTCCGGTCGTACTCCCGCTGTGCCGCCCAGCCCGTCGCGGCTCCGGCTCCGTAGCTGTACTCCTGCAGGGCATAGAGCACGTTGTCGACATACCCGGTCCGGGTCTGCACGTCATACAGGAAGGAAGGGTGCAGTTCGCCGCCCGCCCACGCGTCGTCGAGCAGCCAGTGGACCGTCTCGAAGCCGTAGCTCATGCCGAACACGCCACCTAGGGTGCGAAGTCGGTGCGGAGTGAGCACGTCGCCGTCCGGGAGGCGTACCTGCTCCTCCTCGAGGTGGTCCACCAACCGCGCCACGGCGGCCACGTCCTGCGGATAGCGCGCGTAGTACTCGTGGCTCCGTCCCTGTGCGCGGGAGAACGTGCGGGCGTAGACGTCCTCCGCGGTCGCGGTCACTCCCGGAATGCCGCCGGTGACGTAGCAGTGGGCCAGGCCCTCTGGGGCCTGCGACAGGTAGGTCAGGGTGACGAATCCACCGTAGCTCTGCCCCAAGGTGTCCCACCGCGCGCCGCCGGTCAGCCGGCGGCGCAGGATCTCCGCGTCCGCCACGATGGCGTCGGCGCGGAACAGGCTCAGGTAGTCGGCAAGCTCCTGTGCGGGACGGTCTTGGGCGGTCGTCGGAGTGATCGGCGTGCTGCGGCCCGTCCCACGCTGATCGAGCAGGACGACGCGGTGGCTGCGCAGTGCGACGTCGATCCAGCCCGACCGGTCCACGGGCCGAGGTGACTTACCCCCCGGACCGCCCTGCAGGAACAGCAGGTACGGCAGGTCCTCGTGCTGCTTGGCGGGATCGACGAGTTCGCGCGCGAAGACCTCGATCGTGGCGCCGTCAGGTCTGCTGTGATCGAGCGGAACAGTGACGACGTGCTCGCGTGCGACGTAGCCGGGTAGTCGGATCATGTCCCGATCCTGCCGCATCGACGCCGCCGTCCCCGGTGTCGACCCGCACCGCGCGGGCCACCTTCATGCTCGGATCTGAGCAGTCAAGGTCAAATTTGGTCAAAGATTTGCTCCTGCGACGCTCCCGACCGCTGATCTGCCGGTAGCGTCTCCGGCCGTACCCACCCCGTTGAGGAGCCCCCATGACCCGTCGATCCCGTGCCCGAGTCGTTGCCCTGACCGCCACCGTCGCCACCGCCCTCGGTGTGATCGGCACGACCTCGGCGGAGGCCGACACCGGCCCCGGCACCAACTCGGGATCCGCCTTCTCGGTGTCCGTCGGGAGCCGGGGGCCGTGGTCCAACCCGGACGACACGCCGGCGGGGACCTTCATCGACCGGAACGGGACGTTCTACTACCAGCAGTCCCACGCCTTGTACGGCCAAGATGCTCCGCGCGCCTGGGACTTCTACACCGGCAGCAACGTCGACACCGCCGCCCGGTCCAGCACCAGTGACGCTGCGGACCCGGGCAACCCGCTGGACTCCAACGCCGACACCACCTGGCGGTGCAACCACAGCCCGACGGGACTCGAGTCAACGTTCGCCCCGGCCGGATCGCGCTACTCCCAGCGCAACTACTGCGACCTTGTCGGTGTCTGGGTCGACCCCGACACCGGCAACTGGTACGGCCTCGTCCACAACGAGTTCACCCCCCAGCCGTTCGGCGACGGGCTGCACTTCGACGCGATCGACTACGCGGTGTCGACCGACGACGGCCGCACCTGGACCATCAAGGACCACGTGATCACCTCGCCGTTCAGCACCACGCGCGGCGATTCGGGCGCCTTCCCCGAGCAGACCTACGACTACGGCGACGGCGACCCGCGGCTGTTCGTCGACGCGAGGTCGGGCTACTTCTACGTCTATTACGGCTCCCGGATCGTGGACAAGGGCGGCAGCTGGAGGGCGTTCTACTCGCACGTCGCGCGGGCGCCGATCTCCGCCAAGATGGCGCCCAGCTCGTGGCACAAGTGGTACGACGGCCGGTGGTCCCAGCCGGGCCAGGGCGGCCAGGAGAGCAACCTCGTGCCGGTCACGGCCGAAGACCCCGACGGCTACACACCTCCGGCCAAGGAGTACGACCCGAGGAACCCCGGGACCACCGCCGAGCAGGTGGCGGCCGGCACGACCCCGCCGACCTCGCCGCTGTTCGTCATGGACATCACCTACGACGCGTACCTGGGGCTCTACATCGGCGAGCCGCAGAACGTCGACCAGAGCGGCAACGCCCCGCAGCAGTACTACGCCACCGACAACCTGGCCACGCAGAAGTGGACCCTGATCGGCGACACGGGCGGCTATCACACGGCGTCGTGGTACCGGTGGTTCCTCGACCCGGTGAACAAGACGAGTACCTCGATCGTGGGCAAGGACTTCCGGGCCTACTGCTCGTTCGGTTGCTCCGACGGCCGGTATGCCGAGTACGTCAACGTCTCGATCGACTCCCCCGCCCCTGCGCACCCGGTGGCCACCGACACGGCATACCGCATCTCCTCGGCACGGGGCTGGTTGCTGGCACAGGCGCCGCACAGCCACGCCACCACGTCGGTGCGCACGGACAAGGGGCTGGCCTCCTGGGCCTTCGTCGCCAACGGCGACGGCTCCTACCGCATCGTCAACACCGCCACCGGTGGCGTGCTGGGAGTCGACTCCGGGTCCACGCGGGGACGTGCGTGGGGAGCGCAGCCGACCGTGACCCCTCCGTCCGAGGACGGCCCCTCCGTGGGGCAGCAGTGGTTCGTGCTGCCGGACACCTCGGCCACAGACGGATCGGCGACCGGCACGGTGCGGATCGTCAACCGCTACAGCGGCTTGGTGCTCGGTGTCTCGCACCACCCCGACCGCCTCGTGGAGACCACTCCCGTGCGGTCATGGACGGACCGGACCCGCGGGAAGCGCGGTGCGCCCCGTACGGCCGCGGAGCAGGTGCTGACGCTGACGCCGGTTCGCTGACCCCTTCGACCTGGGCTGGTCCAGTGACGTCTGGGACTTTCGGACCCGACTCGACCGAGGTCAGAGGCGATAGACGCGCGTGGCGTTCTCGGAGCCGATGAGGCCCAGGACTCGAACGGCGTCCGCCCGGGACCAGTCCCCGTCGGCGACCCACTGGCCGACCACGTCGCTCACGGCCCGTCGCCACAGCATCGATCCGAGGAGGTGTAGCTCCGCCGGACCCCAGGCGTCCGAGGAGTACAGCTGCTTGTGGAACGGGGCGACCTCGAAGGACTCCGCGACCAGCTGCCGGCTCTGTGCTCCGACGTAGTTGATGCCGAGGCCGACGTCGAAGTAGACGTTGTCGAAGACCTGGGCGAGGTAGCCCGCCTCACGGTGGTACGGGTAGCAGTGCAGGAGCATGATCGGCACCCGGGTGGGCTCGACCTGGCGCAGCCAGCCCGTGAGCAGCACCGGGTTCGCCCGGTGCAGGTCGAGGTCGGGATCGCCATAGCCCGTGTGCAACTGCAGCGGAAGACCCCGGTCCACCCCGCACCACAGCAGGTAGCGGAGCAGGACCGGGTCGTCGATGCGGACGTTGGAGGGCTCACGAGCCAGCAGCGTGTCCACACTCGCCCGGACCTCTCCGTCCGACGGCCGTTCCGGAGCGAAGTCGAAGCCGTACCGGTAGGCCACGATGCTCTTGAGCCCCACGGCATCAGCGGTTGCCGCCGTCAACCGCTCCGGAAACAGGGTGACGAACTCGGATCCGCTTCCCACCTGCGTGAGCAAGGACTCCGCGACGGTTTCGAGACGCACGACCTCCTTGGCGGTCGAACCGGCCACTGCGGCGTGCTCCGCCACCCCGAGGATCGCGTCCCCGAGGTAACCGGTGTCGAGGAGGAAGCACGAGACTCCGGCCGCGCCCAGCAGCCGTCGGGACACCGCCTGGTTCCCGAGCGAGACACGGGCCTGCCAGTAGTCATCGGCCGTCGCGTGCACCGGCAGCCCCAGGTACGGGGAGCACCAGCGCCGAATGGCGAAGCCGACCTGCGAGTCGAACTGGGTGCCTGCCGAGGAGCCCTCGGGGGCCTCAGTGATCATCGACTCGAACTGCCCCCGACTGACGTCAGACCTCAGCGCGCCGTGGACATGGTGATCCACCAGGGGCAGGGAGGCCACCTCCTCGCCGATCGGCCCGTCGAACATCCTGTGCTCCGTCACCATCCTGCGAACTCCTTCACGGCCTCGGCGTCCACACGTCCGGACTGGGCGTCGTCGATCGCCCGGGTCAGCAGCTCCACCGCGACATCGACCTCGTCGTCGGCGATGACCAGCGGCGGGGTGACCTCGAGGACGTTGCCACCGACGTAGTAGCACACGGCACCCAGCTCCCACAGGCGATAGACCACCTGTGCGGCCAGGTCCGGGGCCGGCGTCTTGCTCTGGCGGTCCTGCACCAGCTCGACTCCGATGACGAGACCGGGGCCCCGGATGTCCCCGACGCACTCCAGACCGGCGGTTGCCTCAGCAAGCCCACTGCGCAGTCGCCGCCCCGCCTCGGCCGCCCGCTGCGCGAGGCCCTCCTTGACCAGCACGTCGAGCACCGCGCGGGCCACGGCGGTGCAGACCGGGTTGCCAGCAGTCGTCAGGAGGGCCGAGGCAACGGGCTGATCGAGCACGGCAGCGGGGCCCACGGCTGCCGAGATGGGCAAACCCGCACCCAGCGCCTTGCCGAAGGTGACCAGGTCGGGGGTGGCGCCGTCGCGCTCGAACGCGTGCAGTGTCCCCGGGCGTCCCAGTCCGACCTTCACCTCGTCGCAGATCGTGAGGACGTCCAGTCTCCGGCACAGCTGTGTCAGCTCCGCCAGGAAGCCGGGTGGGGGGACCACCAGGCCGCCGTCGGACAGGATCGGCTCGACGATGAGGCAGGCGACGTCGTCTTGGGAACACTCACGTTCCACCGCCTGCAGTACGGCGGCGACCTCGCGCTGGGGGTCCGCGGCCCGGTACGGGTTCGGATAGGGCAGAAACACGGTGTCGGGTGTGCTGGCCACGCTCCCCGCGTCGATGTGGACCCCCGAGACGCCCATCGCGACGCCCAGGCCCCCGTGGTAGCTGTGCTCGAAGGCGATCACTCGGCGCTTTCCCGTGGCGAAGCGGGCACAGCGCAGGGCTACATCGTTCGCGTCCGTGCCGGCGTGCCCGAGGTAGACCCGGCGGTCCGGATCCCCTGGCGTCAGGGCGAGGAGGTCCTCGGCCAGTCCGACGCTGTCTGGGTGGACGGCCGAGAGACCCCCGGCTCCCGCCGGGCGCGAGATTGCCCGGTGCGCAGCGTCCACCACCGCTGGGTGTCCGTGCCCCAGCCCGGCGGCCGTCCACGTGGCCGAGAGGTCCAGCAGTCGGCGCCCACCTGGTTCGGTCAGCCAGCAGCCGTGCCCCGACTCCACGGCGAGGGGGAAGAACCGCAGCTTCTCGACACCCGCGACGACGCGGTCCCTGGCGTAGAGCTCCGCAGCCGAAGACGTCACCGGTCCACCAGCTCTTCCGTGGCATCGGGCAGGTCTTCGCGTCCCTCACCCAGCTCATGGGCAAGGGAGGCACCGATCCGCTTCGTCAGCCGCGGCGCGGTGAGGGCGATGACCACGCCGATCGCCACCCAGATGAGGGCCAGGTAGGCGGGTGAGAAACCGACCTGGTCGCGCAGGCCGTACCAGATCACCATGAGGATGAACACGGCTCCCAGGCCCGGTATGACGAGCTCAGCCATGCGCACGGAGATCAGCTTCCGTCGTGCAGCGAAGAAGACGGCCAGTTCCACGAGCAGGTACACGACGAGCACACACGTCGCGCCGGTGACGGCGAAGTAGAAGTAGGAGTCGATGGCCGCGTTGCCGGTTCCCATGTGGGGCCACCCGCTGAGGTAGGAGGCCAGGTCGACGATGAGGACCGCGGCGAACACCACCCCGACAGCGTTGCGCGGCAGGGCACTCGGCCCCGACACCTGGGCGAGCTGTCGCGGCCCGAAACCGTCGCGGGCGAGGGCGAACATGAGCCGCGAGGCGGTCGCCACGGACGACAGGTTCGACCCGAACGCCGACATCACGGCGGCGATGATCACCAAGAGCGCGAACCAGCGGCCGACGTAGGTGTTGGCCAGGTCTCCGAGGGTGTTGCCCGAGCTGCCGAAGGCCTTGAGGCCCTGCGGATCGGTGCCGAAGCCGATCGTCTGGGCGAACATGACCACCACGAACAGCACGCCGGTGAGGAGCACCGAGCCGAACAGCGCACGCGGGATGTTGCGACGGGGCTGGTCGGTCTCCTCACCCAGAGCGGCGCAGCCTTCGAAGCCGGCCCAGGAGAGGAAGGCCGCGACGACGGCAGCGATCACGGAGCCGAACGTCGTGCCGTGGAAGGTGAAGACCTCGAAGGTGACGCCCGTCCGGCTGTTTCCTCCGGCGGCGAAGATGACGATGGCCAGGACGATCATGGCGGCGATGCCGAATCCCTCGATGACCAGGAGCCATCGGGCGACCGTGGAGGTGTCCCGGACGTTGAGGTATGCCGAGATGGCCACCCCGATCACCGCGGTGACGATCCACGCCACCTGCGGTGGCGCACCGCCGCCCGCAGCCGCGGCGAGGAACGCGTTGAGGAAGGCACCGAGCAACGCCACCGTGCAGATGGAGAAGAACAGGTAGGTCCCCATGAGGGTGAACCCGGCGACGAAGCCCGCTCGTGGTCCCATCGTCACGCCGACGAGGGCATAGGCGCTTCCGGAGTGGTTGTAGCGCCGGGTGAGTCGGGCGAAGCCGTAGGCGACGAGTCCGACCCCCACGGCGCCGAGGAGGAAGACCAAGGGAACGGCCGACCCCACCTGCGCGATGAGGCCCTGCCCGTTGCCGGCCATTGCCAGGGTGGGGCCCATCAGCCCCAGGGAGAGGGCCAGGGCCTCCCAGAGCTTGAGCTTGCGACGCGCTGCGTTCATGGTGATGTCTCCAATGCCTCAGGAGCAGGTCAGGCGGACCAGGCCATGCGGGTCCGGTGGAATCGCGTGTCCCCCATCGCTTCGGCGGCCTTGGCCTCCGCGAGTCGGACGGCGGTCACGGCGCGGTGGAGCGGCTCGCCGAGGATCGACTCTGCCGTCGGGCTCGCCTCCAGCAGTCGGGCCGCTGACTCCAGCGACGTGGGAAGGCGGACGACACCGGCGGCCCGGGCGTCCTCGGCCGACAGGTCCGCCGGGTTGGCGGACACGGCCGCGGGCAACGCGGCCCGGTCCTGAAGGCCCTGCAGTGCGTGCCCGACGAGGAGGCCGACGGCCAGGTACGGGTTCGCGGCGGTGTCGATGCACTTCACCTCGACGTTGGCGCCGTTGGGGTTCCCGGGGTTGGCGGCGATGAGCCGGACCGCGGCCTCGCGGTTCTCCACGCCCCAGCAGCCGAACGCGCCGGACCAGTGGCCCGGCAGCAGGCGGTCGAGGGACACCACCGACCCGGCGAGCACCGCCATACACGCCGGCAGACCGGAGACCAGTCCCGCCACGAGGTGGGCGCCCTCCGGGGTGAGATCAGCTGCCTCGCTGCCCCCGGTCAGGAGCGGGGAGCCGTCGCGCGCGAAGGAGAAGTGGACGTGGGCGCCGTTGCCGGCGCCGTCGGGGAACGGCATGGGCGAGAAGGAGGCCTGCAGGCCACAGGTCCGAGCGACTCGGCAGATCACCGTCCGCGCCAGCACGGCCGCATCGGCCGCACCCAGCAGGTCGGACGGCAGCAGGGACACCTCGAACTGCCCCGGGCCGTACTCCGCGTGCAGCTGGGCCACGCCCACGCCTGCCTCATCCAGCTGCTCGGCGAGCGTGCTCGCGAAGCCGGAGAGCGTGGACAGCGGGCCCAGCCCGTAGCCGGGCCAGCCGGTGTCCGCTCCGAGGCGATCACCCTCGGCGTCCAGCAAGGTGAACTCCAGCTCGAAGCCGGCCCGGGCGCTGAGGCCGAGGGCCACCAGCCGGTCCGCCTGCCGTCGAGCGACGTCGCGCCAGCACAGCGGGGACCGCTCCCCCTCCTGCGTGTAGACGTCCGCCGGGGCCCAGGCGAAGCCCTCGTCCAAGACCACCGCCCGGCTGAGGTCGGCTCGCAGGCGAAGGTCACCGACCACACCGATCTCGCTGGTCATCGCGATGTCGCCGTCGACGCAGAACACGGGCCACGTCAGGGAGGCACCCATCCCCGCGGCGGCGAACTGCTCGATCTGCGCGGGCGCGACAGCCTTCGCTCTCAGGACACCGCCGGAGTCGACGATGACTCCCGCCAGCAGGCGCGCACCCGCGCTGCGCAGCCGGTCGGCTTGTTCGCCATGGACAGAGGGGGCAGAGGGGGGCACCGTCGGCACTGAAACACACCATTCTCTCTTGCGGATATATGGTGCGGATCGTTATATCAGTTTCAGGCGAGGACGGGAAGGGAGTCTGCGGGATGTGCCGACTGCTGGGTTACGTGATGAGACGACCCACTGCTGCCCGGGCAACATTGGCCGAGGGCCAGTTCGAGGACTTCACCGCGCTGTCCTCCGTCCATGCCGACGGCTGGGGGATGGCGTGGACGCAGGGAGGGGCTCTCGGCAGCGCCACCTCGCCACGCGCGGCCGCCGACGACGAGCGCTACCACGACCTGGCCGGGAAGCCGTTGGGCGACGCGGGTCTGGTGCACCTGCGGTGGGCCACCGACGGCCTCGAGGTGGCGCCGGAGAACACCCATCCCTTCGTGGAGGATGGCTTGGCCCTGGCGCACAACGGCAGCATCCAGCCCGTGGACCGGCTCGACAGCCTGCTGGCCGGGCATACCAGGGACGGGTTGCGCGGCACGACCGACAGCGAGCGCTACTTCCGGCTGGTCCTGCAGGAGCGTGCCCGGGGATGCAGCGACGTGGAGGCCGTCCAGCGCACCGTCGCACGGATGTTGCAGGAGTTCGGGCACGCCAGCCTGAACGCCCTCGTGCTCTCGCCGTCGCAGCTCATCGCGGTGCATGCGAGCCGCACCGCAGCCGCCCCGCTGTCCGACCTGGAGGAGCTGTTCCCCGGCCTGAGCAGCGCGCCCATGGACCACGTCGAGGCCTACTTCCAGATGCGGTACCGCGAGACCGCCGAGGGCGTGGTCGTGACGTCCACGGGATACACGCAGTCCGACTGGGTGGGCCTACCCCACAACTCGATGCTCGTGATCGACCGCGTGACCTGCGCGACGCGGGTTGTCGACCTCGCCTCCTCACTGGACGCCGCCTCATGACCCAGCCCGTTGCCGACCGGCTGCGGACCGCCCTCGCCCAGCTGACTCCGTCCGAGCGCCAGGTGGGGCGGGCCCTGCTCGCCGACTACCCGCGGGCCGGCCTGCAGAGCAGCAGCGACCTCGCCGCGAGCGCCGACGTCAGTGCACCCACCGTGGTGCGCTTTGCGCGCGCGCTCGGTTTCGCCGGCTACCGCGAACTGCAGTCGGCGTTGGTCGCCGAGCTCGAACATCGCGCCGCCAGCCCGATCACCCGGTATGCCGAGACGCGGTCCCAGCCGGTCGGCACCGGGTGGTTCGGCACCAAGCTGAACGACAGCATCGACAGCATCTCCACCTCCCTTCGGGACCTCCCGGAGGCGAACGTGGAAGTGGCCGTCGACCTCCTCAGCGACGAGAAGCTGAGAGTCCACGCGCGCGGCGGGCGCTTCAGCAACTTCCTGGCGCAGTACCTGCTGATGCACCTGCACCAGGTGCGCCGGAACGTCTCGGCACCCTCCGTGCCCCTGACCCCGGGCCTCGCCTTCACGATCGACGCCGGCAGGCACGACCTGTTCGTGTTGTATGACGTGCGTCGCTACCAGCAGAGCACCACCGAGCTCGCCCAGCGACTCGCCGAACGGGGGTCGCGCGTCATCGTCGTGACCGACCCGTGGCTCTCCCCCGCAGCCAACCGGGCGGACGTGGTCCTGCCGACGTCGGTCGGCACCTCCAGCGCGTTCGATTCCCTCGCCTCGGCGTTCGTCCTGACCGAGCTGCTCGTGAACGCCGTCCTGCAGCGACTCGGGGACGACGCACTCCAACGGATCACCGCGTGGGATGAGGCCAGCGGCTACGAGACCCTCCCGTGAGGACCGCCCTCAGCGTTCCTGCCACCAGCGCTCGCTCCGCGACGAGGCCCCGTCCGGATCTCCGGTGGAAGCGGCTGGCAGGGCGTCCATCAGCTCGAGGATGCGCTGCATGCCGCTGTGCCAGTTCTGCTTGAGTGCGGTCAGCGCGCCCGCGAGGTCGCCATGGACGAGGCACTGGGCGATCTGCTCGTGCTCCTCCGCCGCCCGCTGCAACATCGTGTCCTGACCGACCTGGAGGTGCTCGTAGCGGCGCAGGCCAACCTTGACAGAGGTCAACAACTCCATCAGGCGATCATTGGTACAGCCGCTGAGCAGCAGGTCATGCCACTCGTCGTCGTAGCGTTCCACAGTGCCGACCGGGGCCTCGGAGTCGGAGAACTCGTACGCCTTCCGCAGCAGCGTCGGCGCCACCTTGTCGAGGACGGCCGGGTCACTGAGCTGGAGTGCCAGCATCTCCAAGGAGGCCAGCACCTCACAGAGGTCGGTGAACTCCTTGCGGCTCAGCGGAGCAAACCGAAATCCCTTGCCACTGTGGCTCTGGATCACGCCCTCGTGCTCGAGCGTGATCAGCGCCTCGCGAAGAGGTGTCCGGCTCACCCCCAACCGAGCCGCCAGCTGCCCTTCGTTGATGGCGTGGTTCGCGGAGATCTCTCCTCGCTCGAGCAGCAGCAACACCTCTTCACGCACCTGCTCGCGCAACGGCCTCCGGTCAATCGGCACCTGCGTCACCCCCTCCCGTGTTCACGCGGTCCCTCCCCCATCGACGGGGATCACGGCACCGCTGATGAAGGCAGCCTCATCGCTTGCCAGGAACGCCACCGTCTGGGCGATGTCCAGCGGCTTGCCGATGCGTTGCAGCGGACGGTCCGCGGCCTCGGCGTAGAAGTCCTCGCGGTCGACCCCGAGCTGGCGCGCCTCATCCTGCAACATCCCCGTATCGGTGTCGCCCGGGCACACGCAGTTCACTCGGACTCCCTGCGGCCCGTGATCGATGGCCATGGCCCTCGTCATGTTGACGACTGCGCCCTTGGACGCGCAGTAGGACACGGCCCGGCCGCCGCCGGAGATGCCCCAGCCGGATCCGGTGTTGACGATCGCGCCCCCGCCGCCCGCGGCCAAGGCCGGCACGGCGTATCGGCTCATGAGCATGATCGACCGGACATTGACCGCCATGACGAGGTCCCAGTCGTCGGTCGTGATATCGCAGACGGTCGACCGGCGGATGATGCCCGCGTTGTTGAACAGAAAGTCGAGCCCGCCGTACTCGTCGATAGCCGATTGGACCACCTGCCGACAATCCTCGTCCTGCGACACGTCACAAGGGACGAACAGGCAACGACCGCCGCCGGCGGAGATCGCGTCTGCTGCGGCCTTGCCTCGGTCACGGTTGTGGTCGGCCAGGACGACGGAAGCTCCCCGCTCGGCCAAGAGCGCGGCCGTCGCCCGCCCGATCCCGCCTCCCGCCCCCGTGACGATGGCGCGCCGGCCGGCAAGTGTCTGAGTCATCCGTATCCCTTCTGTGCCCTTCTGTGCCTTGGACCCGCAACGGGCGGACCACTCCGTGGAAAGCCCTTGACACCCTACCCCAACTGAACTCAGTATTCTGAATACAGTCGACGGAGGGAACGGGACATGACGCAACGGCGACGCACACTCGCGGCGATGGTGGCGTTCGGAGCGGTCGCGACCGTGGGGGTCAGCGCCTGCGCAACCGGTGGCGCGGCCGCTGGGGGTGATACTCCGACATCCGTTGAGGCTTCGACCCCAGGCAAGTTGAGTGGCACCGTCACCGTCTGGTCGTGGGACGTCGCGGCACAGGCGCTCAAACGGCTTGCCCCCGCGTTCGAGAATCAGCACCCGGGTGTCCACGTCAAGGTCGTGGACATCGGCTACGACAACGCCTACGACAAGATCTCGGTCGGTCTGCAGTCCGGCTCCGGCCTTCCCGACGTGCTGACCGTCGAGTCCGACCACATGGCGACCTACTTCTCGCGCTTCCCCAAGGGCTTCGTCGACCTGGCGCCGGCGGCGCAGAAGTACAAGAACGACTTCGACCCCGCCAAGTGGGCCGCCTCCTCCGACCAGCAGGGCCACCTGTTCAGCCTCCCGTGGGACTCCGGACCCGTCGGGCTCTTCTACCGCAAGGACGTGCTCAAGAAGGCCGGCGTCAACCCGGCCAGCATCAAGACCTGGGACGACTACGTGCGTGCCGGCGAGCGGGTCAAGGCGAAGACCGGCAAGGCCATGCTGATCGCCGACGTGACCAACGGCGACGCCCTCTTCCCCATGCTGCTCCAGCAGCTCGGGCAGTCCTACTTCTCCGCAGACGGCAAGGTCGCGGTGGACACCCCGGCTGCGCACAAGGCCCTCGGCCTCATGCAGGCCATGCAGCGCAAGGGGCTGATCGACAACGAGAAGGGCTGGGACGGCCTCGTCACGGCCACCAAGGCCGGCAAGGCGGCGGCGCAGCCGATCGCGGTGTGGTGGAGCGGCACGCTCACCAGTGAGATGCCGGAGCTGAAGGGCAAGTACGGCGTGATGCCACTTCCGACGTTCGGCGGCCAAGGCGCCCCGACGACCAACAACGGCGGGTCCACGCTGGCGATCCCCAGCCAGTCCAAGAACCAGCAGGCGGCTTGGGCGTTCGCCAAGTTCATGCTGGCGAACAAGGCCAACCAGGTCTCGATGATGAAGAAGGAGGGCCTGTTCCCCTCCTACCTGCCGGCTCTGGACGACCCGTTCTTCCACCAGCCGCAGCCGTACTTCGGGGGTCAGCCGGCCTACGAGGTCTTCGCCTCGTTGGTCAAGAAGATCCCGCCGATCAACTACACCGACGACTACTCCAAGGCCTCGGACGTGGTCAACAACACCGTGGCCTCGGTCCTGTTGAACGGCAAGAGCGTCAACGGGTCCCTGGCCTCGGCCTCGCAACAGATCGCCTCTGCCACCGGACGTCAGTCCGCGAAGTGAGCGCATGACCGTCCAGTCGCCGACCCGTCCGGCGGTCGCCGGTGCCGGTCAACAGACTCGTCGTCGCCGCCGGCTCCGACTGACCCACTGGGTGTTCGTCGGGCCGGGAGCCGCGCTGTTCGCGATCTTCTTCGCCTATCCCCTGGTCGCCAGCCTGCTGCAGAGCCTGCAGAGCAACCAGGACGGCAGGAACGTCTTCGTGGGACTGCAGCAGTACCAACGGATGCTGCACGACCCCCTCATGGCCAAGGCCCTGCTCAACACCGGGCTGATCCTGGTGGTGCAGGTGCCGGTCATGATCGGGCTGGCCCTCGTGCTCGCTGCTGTCCTGAACAACTCGTGGCGGCGGTTCCGCACCACCTTGCGCATCGCCTACTTCCTGCCGGCGGTGACCACCCTGGTCGCCTACTCCATCGTCTTCCGGGTGCTGCTGAAGACGGACGGGGGCGTGGTCAACCAGGCGCTCCAGGCCGTCGGGCTGCACGGGATCGACTGGCTGAACAGCCCCGGTTGGGCGCGGATCGCGCTGATCGCTTCGATCACCTGGCGGTGGACCGGCTACAACATGGTGATCCTGCTGGCGGGCCTGCAGGCGGTGCCGAAGGAGCTGTACGAGGCGGCGTCGGTCGACGGTGCAGGGCCGGTGACCACGTTCGTGCGGGTGATCCTGCCCGAGCTGCGACCGGTGCTGCTGTTCACCACCGTGACCTCCACGATCGGCACGCTGCAGCTGTTCGACGAGAACTTCATCCTCACCGGCGGTGGACCGGCCAACGCCACGCTCACGCCGGTCCTCTACCTCTACCGCGTCGGCTTCCAGCAGCTCGACTTCGGCTACGCCTCGGCCATCGCCTGGGTGGTCGTCCTGATCATCGGCGTGCTGTCCCTGCTGCAGTTCCGGTTCCTGGGAAGGGAGCGCTGATGGCATCGGTGCTGCTCCGGCTCCGCCCCGGGCGGATGATCCTGCTCCTGCTCCTGGTCGCCGGGGCCGCGGTGAGCGTGTTCCCCTTCTACTGGATGGTGGTCTCCGCCACCCACTCCACCGACCAGCTGTTCGCCTCCCCACCGCCATTCCTCCCCGGCGGCCACCTGCTCCACAACCTCGCCGCCCTGCAGGACAGCGTCGGCTTCGCCAGGGTGGTCGCCAACAGCGTCGGTATCGCCGTCGTCTACACCGTGCTCAGCTCACTGGTCAGCACCATGTGCGGCTACGGCCTGGCCAAGTACTCCTTCCGCGGACGCGGCGTCCTGCTCGGCATCGTCCTGGCCACGATGATGATCCCGTTCCAGGTGCTCCTGGTGCCGCTGTTCCAGATGATGGCCAGTGTCGGCTGGATCGACAGCTACCAAGCCGTCATCCTGCCGTTCCTGGCCAACGCGTTCGGCATCTTCCTGATGCGTCAAGGCTTCCTGGGCTTTCCCAACGACCTCATCGAGTCGGGCCGCCTGGACGGTGCCGGCGACCTGCGCATCTTCTACCGGATCGTGCTCCCGAGCGTCCGGCCCCAGCTGGGCGCCCTGGTCATCTTCACGTTCATGACGCAGTGGAACTCCTTCATCTGGCCGCTGCTCATGCTGAACACCGAGGACAAGTACACGGTGCCGGTGGCACTGAACACCATGATCGGCCTGACCCACGTGGACTACGCAGGCCTCATGTTGGGCTCGTTCATCGCCACGCTGCCGCTCATGCTGGTGTTCCTGGTCTTCCAGAAGCAATTCGTGTCCGGACTACTGGGCGGAGCGCTCAAGGCATGACCCTCACCCGAGACCCCGCGCTGCTCTACGGCGGCGACTACAACGCCGAGCAGTGGCCTGAGTCGGTCTGGCTCGAGGACGCCCGCCTCATGCGCGAGGCCGGCGTGAACCTGGTCACCGTCGGCGTCTTCTCCTGGGCCCTGCTGGAGCCACGGCCGGGGTGCTACGACTTCGGCTGGCTGGACCGGCTGCTTGACCTCCTGCACGAGCACGGCATCGCGGTGGACCTCGCCACGGCCACGGCTGCTCCGCCGGCGTGGCTCGTGCGGCAACACCCTGATGTTCTCCCCGTGACGGCCGAGGGTGTGCGACTCGAGTTCGGCAGTCGCCAGCACTTCTGCCCCAGCTCGCAGACCTTCCGGGAGTATGCCGCCGAGCTCACCGGGCAGCTCGCGCGCCGCTACGCCGAGCACCCTGCTGTCGCCATGTGGCACGTCGGTAACGAATACGGCGACCACGTCACGGAGTGCTTCTGTCCCCGCTCGGCCGAGGACTTCCGGGCCTGGCTCACCGAGCGCTACGGCGACGTCGACGCCCTGAACGAGGCGTGGGGAACCACGTTCTGGGGTCAGCGCTACGGTGACTTGGCCGAAGTCGAGCCACCGCGTCTGGCTCCGGCCCCACCCAACCCCGCGCAGTCCCTCGACTGGCGCCGATTCTGCAGCGACGCCCTCCTTGCCTGCTACGAGAACGAGAAGGCGGTCCTCGACGACATCTGCCCTGGTCTCCGGGTCACCACCAACTTCATGGGCCTCTTCGGGGCCCTGGACTATTGGCAGTGGGCAGCACATGAGGACGTCGTCTCCAACGACGCCTACCCGGACCCGAACGACCCTGAGGCGCACGTCGCCATCGCCATGAGCTATGACCTGATGCGTTCCCTGCGGCACGGGCAGCCCTGGCTGCTGCTGGAGAGCGCACCCTCGGCGGTCAGCTGGCGCGACGTCAATGTCCCCAAGCCGCCCGGTCTGCGTCGCCTGTGGAGCATGCAGGCCCTCGCCCACGGCGCCGACGGCATCATGTTCTTCCAGTGGCGCGCTTCACGATCCGGCGCCGAGAAGTTCCACAGCGCCATGCTCCCTCACCGGGGCACCCGAGCCAGGGGGTGGACCGAGACCGTCGGGCTCGGCGCGGACCTGCAGTCCTTGGCGGAGGTCACCGACGGCAGGAGCGCCGCGGACGTCGCCGTTCTGCTCGACTGGGACAGCTGGTGGGGCCTCGAGCTGACCGACCACCCCTCGCAGCGCCTCCACCTCAAGGAGATCCTCACCCACTGGTACCACCCGCTGTGGACGGCCAACCTCATGGTCGACTTCGCCCGGCCGGACGCCGACCTCGACGCCTACCGGCTGGTCCTGGCTCCCTCGCTCTACCTGCTGCCGGACGCCACGGCAACCACCCTGGCGGGCTACGTCGAGCGCGGCGGCCACCTGGTCGTCGGCTGCTTCAGCGGCATTGTCGACGAGCACGACCGTGCCCACCCGGGCGCCTTGTCGCCGCAGCTGCAGCGGTGCCTGGGGATCGAGGTCGACGAGTGGTGGCCGGTCGCCGACGGCACGGCGGTGTCGGTCGACTGCCACGGCACCCCGGGCCACGCCACCACCTGGTCGGAGTGGCTGGAGCCCACCACCGCCGACACGTGGGGCACCTACGCCTCGGGCCACCTGGACGGCCGGGCCGCCGTCACCCGCAACCGCCACGGCGCCGGGTCCGCGTGGTACGTCAGCTGCCAGCTGGACCGCCCGAGCCTCGCGCACCTGCTGGAGCGAGTCGCCGACGAGGCCGATGCCCGGCCGGTCCTGGCGACGCCACCGGCCGTCGAAGCCACCCTGCGCAGGAACGACCGCGGCACCTACCTGTTCCTGCTGAACCACGGCGAGAGCCCTGCCGAGGTCACCCTTCCCGCCCCGGGCACCGACCTGCTCGACAGGGGCCGGGAAGCCCTGCACACCCTCACCCTGGGACCGCGCCAACCGGCGGTCCTGCGCCTCGACGACAGGAAGACATGCCGATGAGCCCTCGCCGACCACGTCGCCGCATCGCCATCACCGGCATGGCCCTGCTGAGCCTGCTCGCCACCGCGCCCGCCGCGCTCGCCACGGACCACCACCGCACCCACGACCACACCGCGCGGCCGGCTTACGCAGACGTCCTGGACCTGCACGGCGCGCCCGCGACGGCGGAGCCACCGGAGACCTTCAAGGTCAACGTGTTCGCCGACCGCGGCGCCTGGCACGCCTATGCCCTCCCCCGCCCCGGCGACACCGAACGCTATGGCGGCTTCACCGGCCCGCTCTACATCGCACAGGAGTACCCGTGGTGGCTCAGCAAGGAGTTCACCAGTATCCACTTGCACGACCGTGAATCGGGTCAGCCTGTCTCGCTCGCCGGTGACGACCACCCGCGCCTCGAGTCGCTCCCGGGGCGGCTGCGCCAGCGCTACCGGGTGGACGACCTGACGCTCACCCTCGACCTGCGCTACGCGAGCAACCGGACCGCGTTGGTCACCGCGCGCATCGAGAACACCGGCTCACGGCCGCGGGTGCTGGACGTCGACTGGACCGGAGCCCTGCTGCGGCCCGCCAAGGAGCCGATGCGCAGCGCACCTCAGCTGCTGGCCACGAGCCGAGGGGTGGCCGTCGACTTCGCCAAGGTCCGGGAGACGTGGGACTACCTGACCGGCGGCGAGGAACGGTTCGCCGTCCGGCACGCCGAGCCGACCCGGACGACCGTGCAGGGCGACCGCTATGCAACCCGGCTGAGGGAGCCCATCTCACTTGCAGCCGGGGAGTCGCGACAGCTCGCGTGGACGGAGACCTACACGTTCACCGCCGCCGAGCGTCGGCACGAGGCGCGCCACGTCGCGGCGGCCCTGCGCCGACCGGGTGCCGTCGTCGCCTCCGACGACAGGCGCTGGGAGCGCATGGTGGGGGACGTGACACGCGGCAAGCGGCCGGCATACCGACGGACGGCGGTGAAGGCTCTCGAAACCCTGGTGACCAACTGGCGCAGCCCCGCGGGCGAGCTGGAGTCCGACGGGATCACGCCGTCGATCAGCTACAAGTGGTTCACCGGTGGGTTCTGGGCCTGGGACAGTTGGAAGGAGGCGGCGGCCGTCGCCGGCTTCGACCCCACGCTGGCGGAGTCGACCATCCGGTCGGTATTCGACCACCAGATCACCCGCGGTGACGCCGAGCGGCCGCAGGACGCCGGGATGGTGCCCGACGTCATCTTCTACAACGACCCGTCCACCGGTGGCGGCAACTGGAACGAGCGCAACTCCAAGCCACCGTTGGCGGCATGGGCCACCTGGGAGGTCTACCGCCACACGGGCGACCGTGAATTCCTTCGGGAGATGTACCCCAAGCTGGTCGCGTACCACGACTGGTGGTACCGCAACCGGGACCACGACCACGACGGGATCTGCGAATACGGCGCCACGGTCGACCCGGCCAACGACTCCCCCGAGGCCCGTCGTCTCGCGGCGGCATGGGAGTCGGGCATGGACAACGCTCCCCGCTTCGACAGCGACCTGGGCGCGCACACGGTCCCGAACCGCGATGCACAGGGGCAGCTGGTCGGCTACTCGCTGGCGCAGGAGTCGGTCGACCTCAACTCCTACCTCGTCGCCGACAGCCGCTACCTCGCGGACATCGCGCGAGTACTCGGCCGCTCGCACGATGCGGTCCGGCACGAGCAGCAGGCCGAGCGTGTGGCCACGTTCATCCGAACCCACATGTTCGACACCAACGACGGGTGGTTCCACGACATCTCGTTGAGGAGCAAGCAGCCCCTGGCGGAGCGCGGCATGGGCATCGAGGGCTCGATTCCGCTGTGGGCCGGCGTGGCCGACCGCGAGCAGGCGAGGCAGGTGCGCGCCCACCTCGTCGACCCGCGCGACTTCGCCACGCACGTGCCCATGCCCACCGTGGCTGCGTCGTCTCGGTACTTCTCCCCCACCGAATACTGGCGCGGTCCGGTCTGGCTCGACCAGGCGACCTTCGCCATCCACGGCCTCGAGCGCTACGGCTACCACCGGGACGCCCGCGTCGCCACGCAGGCCCTGCTGGAGAACGCCACCGGGCTCCTCGGGCAAGATCCCATCATGGAGAACTACGACCCGCTGACCGGTGCCCGGTTGAACTCCACGAACTTCAGCTGGTCCGCCGCGATGGTGCTGCTGCTCACCGAGTCCCGGTCAGCGAGCCGATGAGCGTGCCGCCGAACAGCCTCAGCCAGGTGAGCGGCAGGCCCCAGTTCGCGGCCGAGACCGTGGAGTCCTTCCTCGCCGAGGAGTACGGATTCCACGGCACGCTGGACACGCTGCCCTCTGAGCGCGACCAGAACTTCCGGGTGTCGGTCGCCGGGCGGCCGCGTTACGTCGTCAAGATCGCCAACGCCGCCGAGGACGCCGACGTGGTGGACCTCCAGCACGACGCGATGGCGCACCTGGCCGCCGTCGGCATCGGGTGCCCGCGTCCCGTGGAGGCGAGGGACGGGCATACCATCGGGACGCTGGAGGGACACCTGTTCCGGGTGCTCACCTTCCTCCCCGGCCAGCTGCTGGCGCTGCGCACCGATCGCTCCCCGGCGCTCCTCACCGACTTCGGGTCCTTCCTCGCGCGGCTCACCAAGGGCTTTGCCGGTTTCGACCACCCCGCCGCCGGGCGACACATCCAGTGGGACGTCACCCTGGCCGCCAAGGTCCTGTCCCGCTACCTGCCGGAGGTCACCGCCGACCGGCAGCCCTTGGTGGAGCGCGCCCTGCACGCCTTCCAGCAGCACGTCGAGCCCCTGCTCGACACGTTGCCCCGCAGCGTGATCCACAACGACGCCAACGACCACAACGTCCTGGTTCAGGAGCAGCGGGTCACCGGACTGATCGACTTCGGCGACATGGTGCGGTCCCTCACGCTGAACGAGCTGGCCGTCGGCTGCGCGTATGCCGGGCTCGGCCAGCCCGACCCCTGGCAGGTCATGGAGCTGGTCGCCGACGGTTACGACGCGGTGGGCCAGCTCAGCGACGTGGACCGCACGCTGCTGCCCCACCTCGTGCGCACGCGGCTGGCGACGAGCGTCGCGATCTCGGCCCACCAGCAGGCCCTCGCCCCGCACGACGCGTACTTGAGCATCTCCGAGGCCCCGGCGTGGCGGGCCCTCGCCGCCTTCGACCAGAGACTGGAGCACAGGTGACCGACAGCAACACCGGCACGGCATCGGGCGTCGAGGAGCTGCTGCGCCGCCGCGCCCAGCACCTCCCGCAGGCAACGACACTGCACTACGAACGCCCGCTGCACGTGGTTCGCGGCGAGGGCGCCCACCTCATCGACGCCGACGGCCACCGCTACCTCGACTGCATCAACAACGTCTCCCACGTCGGCCACGCGCACCCGAGGGTCGCTGAGGCGGCGTGTCAGCAGATGCGGCTGCTGAACACCAACGCCCGGTTCCTGTACGAGCAGCTCTTCGACTACGTCGAGCGGCTCACCGCCCTGCTGCCCGAACGACTCTCGGTCTGCTTCCTGGTCAACTCCGGCAGCGAAGCCAACGAGCTGGCCCTCCGCCTGGCCCGCGCCCACACCCACCGGCGCGGGGTCGTGGTGCTCGACCACGCCTACCACGGCAACACCACCACCCTGATCGACATCAGCCCCTACAAGTTCAACGGGCGCGGTGGGGAGGGTCGGCAGCCGTTCGTCCAGGTGGCGGCCACGCCCGACCCGTATGCCGGCCGCTTCCGTGGCAGCGGCAGCGCGGCTGGCTATGCCGACGAGGTCCGCACCGCGTTCGACCGCGCGGCCGCCGAGGGTCATCCGGCGGGTGCCTTCATCGCCGAGTCGATCATGGGCTGTGCCGGGCAGGTCGAACCGCCGGCCGGTTACCTGCAGATGGCTTACGACGCAGCGCGATCCGCTGGGGCGGTGTGCATCGCCGATGAGGTGCAGATCGGGTTCGGGCGGGTCGGGGACGCGTTCTGGGGGTTCGAGCTGCAGGGCGTGGTCCCCGACGTCGTCACCATGGGCAAGCCCATCGGCAACGGCCACCCGCTCGGTGCCGTCGTGACCACGCCCGAGGTGGCCGACTCCTTCGCCAACGGCATGGAGTACTTCAACACCTTCGGCGGCAACCCGGTGTCCTGCGTGGTGGGCAGCGCCGTACTCGACGTCATCGAGGACGAGGAACTGCAGCAGCACGCACGGCAGGTGGGACGGCACCTGCAGGGGGGCTTCCACCGCCTCGCCGAGCGGCACCCGGTCATCGGCGATGTCCAGGGGCGAGGCCTGTTCCTGGGCATCCCCCTCGTCAACGACCGGCAGACGCGGGACCCGGCCGGCCGGCTCGCCCGCGACCTCGTGCGGCACCTGCGGGAGGAGGACCGCATCCTGCTGTCGGTGGAGGGACCCGGTGACAACGTGCTGAAACTCAAGCCCCCGCTGCCCTTCTCCACCGAGGATGCCGACCTCCTGCTCGACGCGGTCGACCGATTCCTCGCCCACGACCACGGGACTCGCGCCTAGCACGGTCGCGCTCAGTCCCACCGCACGGCGCGACGGTTGCCTATCCGGCGGCGGTCAGTCCCCCACCAGGATCACGTGGAGCGTGCGCGGGCCGTGCACTCCCTCCACGCGGCTCAGCTCGATGTCGCTGGTGGCGCTGGGGCCGCTGATCCAGGTGAGCGCACGACGTGCCTGCACGGACGGTCGCAGCCGGCGGACCGCGTTCGGCACGTCCGCCACCACCTGTTCGGCGTGCACGACGCAGACGTGGACGTCCGGCACCAGTGACAGGACGCGTCGCCCCTGGTTGCCGGAGTGGTCGAGGACGATCGTGCCCGTGTCGGCGATCGCCACACCCGCGCCGGTGACCACCGCGTCCAGCGACTCGAGCTCCGCGACGGTCAGGTCGTCGTCGACCACGAGGTCCGCCGCCGTGCCCGTCAGCCATGCGCGGTCCAGCTCTGGTGGGACGCCGATCCGGCGCACGTGCACCCGCGCGAGTGCCGCCGCGACGCGGGCGGCGAGGTCCACTGGGCGGCAGCGGTCCACGACGGCGCGGTAGTCCTCGGTGCGTCGTACGAAGGTCTCCAGCACCTCGGCGCGCCCACGGCCCTCCTCCCGCGGCTCGCGCCGCACGGGCTCCGGCGGCTCGGGCACGTGGTGTGCCGACCGGATCCGGTCCAGGATCTCCTCGCGGGCGATGCTCATGCCTCTCCCCCGTCGTCGTGCGTGCGCGACCACCACTGGCGGAAGGTCTCCCGCGGCGGTGCCGGGACGTCGCGTGCCTCACTCCACGTGGAGGCCGGCCACGGCAGCCGTCCCAGCGTCCTGCGTCCACGCAGCAGCCGCGCCGCGGCGGTCACTCCTTGCTGGGTCGCCGCGAGCCGCTTGGCATCACCGAAGATCCACGACGCCGCGCTCATGGCCGCCGACTCCGGACCCGGCAGTCCACCGCGGTGCTCGTCGACGACCTTGGTGCGCAGGTCGACCAGCATCCGGGGGATGTCGATGCGCACCGGGCAGACCTCGAAGCAGGCGCCGCACAGGCTGGACGCGAACGGCAGCGACCGGTCGATGGGGCTGGTCGTGCCCCGGAGCTGCGGGGTCAGCACCGCGCCGATCGGTCCTGGATAGACCGAGCCGTAGGCGTGGCCGCCCGTGCGCTCGTACACCGGGCAGACGTTGAGGCAGGCCGAGCACCGGATGCAGCGCAGCGCCTGCCGTCCCAGCGGGTCCTGGAGCACGTGGGTGCGTCCGTTGTCGAGGAGGATGACGTGCACGTCTTGGGGACCGTCGCCGGGTGTCACCCCGGTCCAGGTCGAGGTGTAGGGGTTCATCCGTTCACCGGTGCTGGACCGGGGCAGCAGCTGCAGGAAGGTTCCCAGGTCGTCCCAGCTGGGGAGCACCTTCTCGATCCCGACGACCGAGATGAGCGTCTCGGGCAGCGTCAGGCACATGCGGCCGTTGCCTTCCGACTCCAGGACCACGAGGGACCCGGTGTCGGCGATGGCGAAGTTCGCGCCCGAGACGGCCACGCGCGCCCGCAGGAACTTCTCGCGCAGATGACGTCGCGCGGCCTCGGCCAGCTCCTCGGGCCGGTCGGTCAGGTCGGTCGGCGCCGAGCGCCCCACCTTGCCCATCTCGCGCAGGAAGATCTCGCGGATCTCGCTCCGGTTGCGATGGATCGCGGGCACCAGGATGTGCGAGGGGCGGTCGTCGGCAAGCTGGACGATGAGCTCGGCGAGGTCGGTCTCCCAGGCGTCGATACCCGCGCGCTCCAGCGCCTCGTTCAGCTCGATCTCCTGCGTGGCCATCGACTTGACCTTGACGACCTCGTCGGTGCCGGTGGCCCGCACGAGGTCCACGGCGATGCGGCAGGCCTCGTCGGCGTCCCGGGCCCAGTGCACGGTGGCACCGGCCCGGGTGAGGTTCGCCTCCAGCTGCACGAGGTAGTCGGCGAGGTGGTCGAGCGCCTGATCCTTGGTGGCCGCCCCGTCGAGCCGGAGTGCCTCCCAGTCGGCGACCTCGTGCACGACCTCTGCCCGCTTGGCCCGGATGGTGTGGGTGGCGTGCTGCAGGTTGTGTCGTTGCACGGGATTGGCCAGTGCCCGGCGGGCCAGCGTCGGGAACGTCGGCATGCCGATGAAGGTCGGTGTCGTGCTGGCCGTCGGGGCCTGTGCCCCCGCGCGATGTGCGGCGTTCACGCCGGGTCCTCCTGGGTCGAGGCGAGCACCTCTGCCAGGTGCATGGTCCGCACCCCGGCACGCTGGCGCCGGAGCAGCCCGCCGATGTGGGCGAGGCAGGAGTTGTCGCCGGCGACCGCGACCTCGGCCCCGGTCTCGCGGATGTGCCGGGCCTTGTCGGCTCCCATGGCGACCGACACGTCTGCGTTCTTCATCGCGAAGGTCCCGCCGAACCCGCAGCACTCCGTGGCGGCGGGCAGGTCGACGAGGTCGATGCCCCGCACCGCCCGCAGCAGCTGCAGCGGCCGGTCCCCCACCCGCAGCATGCGCAGCGAGTGGCACGTCGGGTGGTAGGTGACCCGGTGCGGGAAGTACGCCCCGACCTCCGTGACGCCGAGGACGTCCACCAGGTACTCGGACAGCTCGTACACCCGGGGGGCCAGCGCCTCGACCTCGCGCACCAGCCCCGGGTCCCCGGCACGGCGCGCGAGGTCGAGGTGCTGCTCGCGCACCGACCCGGTGCACGACCCGGACGGCGCGACCACGTGGTCGTACGAACCGAACACCTCGACGAAGGAACGGACCAGCGGTACGGCCTCGTCGGCATACCCGGTGTTGGTGAACATCTGGCCGCAACAGGTCTGTGCGGCAGGGAACTCGACCGCCACGCCCAGCCGCTCCAGCAGGCGCGTGGTGGCGATCGGCGCCTCCGGGAACATCGTGTCGTTGAAGCAGGTCGCGAACAGCGCGGTGCGAGCGGCCGACGTCATGGCAGCATCGGCGCGAGCACCGTGGACTGCAGCCCGACCAGGGCACACATGATCACCAGCAGTGCGACCGACCACGGCAGCACCTTGCGGAAGATGTCGGACTCGCGCCCGACGAGCCCGACGGCGACAGCCGCGATCGTCAGGTTCTGCGGGCTGATCATCTTGCCCACGACTCCTCCGGAGGAGTTCGCCGCGACCAGCAGGGTCGGGTCGATGTTGGCCTGGTGCCCGACGGTCTGCTGCAACGTCGCGAAGAGGGCGTTCGCGCTGGTGTCCGAGCCCGTGACCGCGGTGCCCAGCCAGCCGAGCACCGGCGACAGGAAGGCGAACGCCGCGCCCGCCCCGGCGATCCACGTGCCGATGGTGATGGTCTGGCCGGACAGGTTCATGACGTAGGCAAGTCCGAGCACCGAGGCGACGGTGACGAAGGCGAACCGCAGCTTGACCGCGGTGTCGGCCACCTCGTGGGCCCACTGGCGGGCGGTCACTCGGTAGACGATTGCGACGACGATCGAGCAGATCATGAGCAGGGATCCGGGTGAGGACAACCACGCGAAGGGGTACACGGTCGAGGTGCTGACCTCCCCGGACGGGGTCAGGACGTTGCCGTCGAGGCCGGGCCACGGGAGGGCCAGGTCCGTGGCGCCGAGGAGCTCCTTGACCGGTCCCACCAGCTTCGAGGCGGCGAACACCACGATCACGAGCAGGTAGGGCAGCAGCGCCATCACGACGCGGCCCGGCGTGAGGGCTCGTGCCCGCTCGTCCATCTCCGACGCGGAGGTGTAGGCGACGTCGTCGGCGCCGATCGCGGTCTCGCCCGCTTCCGCGCCGGCGCCCCCACCTGCGCCCACGGCCGCGAGCTCGCGCTGGCGGGCGGCTCGCAGCTCCTCGTGGGCCTCCTCGCGACCGGCAGGCCTCCAGAAGCGCAGCACGACCACGGCGGAGGCGAGCGCGGTGAGCGAGGCGATCACGTCGGTGAGCTCCACGGAGATGTAGGTCGCGGAGAGCCACTGGGTGACGGCGAAGACGACACCGACCACGAGCGCCACCGGCCAGGTCTGCCGCACGCCGCGACGTCCGTCCACGAGGAAGACCAGCATCAGCGGGACGACGAAGGCCAGCAGCGGGGTCTGGTGACCGACGTAGGCACCGACGCTGTTGTAGTCGATCCCGGTCAGGTGACCCGCGGTGATGATCGGGATGCCGATGGCGCCGAACGCCACCGGGGCGGTGTTGGCGAGCAGCGCGACCGCCGCCGCCCGCAGCGGCGAGAAACCGACCGCGATGAGCATCACGCCGGTGATGGCCACCGGCGCACCGAAGCCGGCGAGCGCCTCCAACAGGGCGCCGAAGCAGAAGGCGATGATGATCGCCTGCACCCGCGGGTCGTCGGAGACCAGGTGGAAGGCCGCCCGCAGGTCCTCGAACCGGCCACTCACCACGGTCACCTGGTAGAGGACGATGGCGCTGAAGACGATCCACATGATGGGCATCAGCCCGTATGCCGCGCCCTCACCGGCCGCCAGGATGGCCAGTGACGTCGGCATCTGGAAGCCGGCGATCGCCACGATGACGGCGATGGCCAGCGCGGTGAGACCTGCCCAGTGCGCCTTCCAGCGCAGGAGGCCGAGGGTGACGAAGATGCTCGCCAGCGGGAGCACGGCAACGAGCGCGGACAGCCACAGGCTGCCGGCGATGGGGGCGAGTGGGGGTTGATAGGCGGTTGGCACCGAGGCCTCCAGTGGGGAACGAAACTAATGGTCTTACCATTAAGGTGCGGAGAGGCTAGCAGTGGGAGGTCCGCGGTGTCACCCCCTCTCGCGGCATGGCTACCCTCGTGGCGTGTCCACCGACCACGTCCTGCCGAAGAAGGCCTGGGAGCAGGTCGTCGACTGGGTGGAGCAGCGCATCCTGTCCGGAGAGCTCGTGGTGGGCTCGCACCTGCCGGCCGAGCGCGACCTCGCCGTCCAGGTCGGGGTCAGCCGACCCGCGGTGCGCGAGGCGGTCCGCACCCTGCAGGCCTCGGGGGTGGTGCGGTCCACGGTCGGCGCCCACGGCGCCGGCGGCACCACGATCGCCGGCCTCCCCCACCAGCCGCTGACCCGGCTGCTCCGGCTGCACGTCGCGCTCGCGAACTTCCCGTCCGCGGACGTCACCGAAGTGCGCGTGGTGCTCGAGCGGCTGTCCTGCCGCCTCGCCAGCGTCGACGCCTCGCCCGAGGGCATCACCGGGATGCGCGAGCTCCTGGAGAGGATGGATGATGACGACCTCCCGCTGGAGACGTTCAACGACCTCGACACCGACCTGCACGTGGCCATCGCGCGGACCGCGGGGAACCGGCTCGCCACCGACATGACCGTGGCGATCCGCGAGTCGATGCGCATGCCGATCCTGTCGGCACTCGGTGTCCTGCAGGACTGGCGCGCAATGCGGTTGATGCTGCGCACGCAACACCGCGCGATCGTGGAGGCCATCAGCGCCCACGACGGAGATCGTGCCGCCGACCTCGTTGAGGAGCACATCCGCGCGGCCTACGACCGCATGACGTCGCTGCACGTGCGCTGACGGTCGTCGGCCGACAGCGCACGTGCAGCGAGGAACCAGCACGGCATCAGTGCATGCCGTGCCCCCCGTGCCCGGGCCCGGCGTGCGTCGGCTGCCGCGGCACCGCGACCGCGGCGAAGCCGGCCAGCAGGACCATGGCCACGGCGGTCACCAGGAAGGCGCGTGGGAAGCCGTCGAGCAACCCGGCCCGCGTGGTGAGGTCACCGGCGAGCGCGGTCAGCGTGGCGACGCCGAGGGCTGCGCCGACCTCGTGCCCGGTCATCATCACCCCGGACGCCAGACCTGACTTCTCGTGGGGGATGCCGGCCATGGCAGCCACGGAGATCGCGACGAACATCGGACCGACGCCGAGGCCGATCACGATGAACGCGGGAAGCACGTCGGTCAGGTAGGCGGGGTCGGCGTCCATGCCGGCGAGGTAGGCGGCGCCGGCGGCGACCACGAGCAGGCCCGCGACCATCATCGCCTTGGGGGTCACCGTGCCGAGCAGCTTCGAGGCGACCGTCGCCGCGAGCGTGATGGCGGCGGCCAGCGGAAGGAACATCAGCCCGGTCACGACGGCGGACGTCCCGAGCGCGCCCTGCAGGAAGAGCGAGCTGAGGAAGATGGCGCCGACGACCGCGCCGGTGATGACGGCCATCACCGTGGAGGCCGACACGAGCGAGCGGATCCGCCAGGTCGACGGCGGGACCAGTGGTGCCGGGACGCGACTCTCGATGACCGCGAAGGCACCGAGCAGGGTTGCGGCGAGGGCGAACCCGCCCAACGTCCGTGGGGAGCCCCAACCACCGGTGTTCGTCCCCTCGATGGCGAAGACCAAGGCCAGCAGCCCGGCGACCGCGGCCACCGCTCCGGGCACGTCGAGTCCCCGGAGGCCGCCGGTGCGCCGGCCGCGAGCGACCGCGCGAACGGCGAGGACACCCACGACGAACCCGATCGGCACGTTGATGAAGAAGACGGCCTGCCAGCCGAGGGCGCTGGTGAGGATGCCACCGAACAGGACGCCGGCGGCGATGCCCATGCTGCCCACCGTGCCCCAGGTGGCGAGGGCCGCGGCCCGCTGCCGGCCGGCATACGAGGTCATGACGATGGACAGGGCAGCCGGGGTGAGCAGCGCCGCGCCGGCGCCCTGGGCCCCGCGGGAGAGCACGAGCATCGCCGGCGAGGAGGCGAAGCCGCTGACCAGTGAGGCGGTGGTGAACACCGCCAGACCGGTCAGGAACACGGTCCGGCGGTCGAGCAGGTCGGCGAGCCGGCCGCCGAAGAGGAGCAGTCCGCCGCTGAGCAGGACGTAGGCGCTGACGGTCCACTGGTAGTCGGTGCTGCTGAAGCCCAGTGCCTCGCCGATGCTCGGCAGCGCGACGTTCACGACGCTGACGTCGAGGATGACCATGGACTGCGCGGCCAGCATGAGACCGAGCACGGTCCACGGTCGGCGCTGCTCAACCTCCTGCGGCGGGTGGTGGGGGGCGACCTGGTGGGTCGCCAGGGTGTCGTGGGACATCGGATCCTCCTGTGGATCGGGGGGTTCGGGCGGGTCGGCCCGGTGGAACGACTCTCGCGCCCGGGCACCGGGGGTCGCGCCGGTGAAATCACCGGGGTTCGTGCGTCAGGCCGCGCCGATGGCCTCCAACTCGCGCAGGCGCGCAGCCCGGCGGGCGGGCAGCAGGCCGGCGAGGAAGCCGGCCGCCACAGCGAGCACCGTCACGACGGCGAGGCGCCCGACGGGCACCACGACGCTCGCCTCGGGGTCACTGCCCAGGGCCACCGTGGCGGCGGCACCGAGCGTGACGCCCACGACGAGCCCGACCACGACGGCCAGTGCGGCGACGAGCACCGCCTCCGCGCAGACCATCCGTCGCACCTGTGCCCGCGTCATGCCGATCGCACGCAGTAGTCCGATCTCGCGGGTCCGTTCGACGATGGACAGCGCCAGGGTGTTGGCGATCCCGAGCAGCGCGATGAGCACGGTGAAGGCGAGCAGCACGGTGACCAGCCCCAGGATCTGGTCGACGGCTCCGGCGCGGGCCTGGACCGCGTCATCCTGGTCACGCAGGACGGCGGTCGGGTAGGGCTTCAGCGCCCGGTGGATCACCTGCTGTGCGGCGGCGCTCGACGTGCCTTCGGCGAGGGCGACGTAGACGCTCGCGTCCACCCGCTCGGTGAACAGCCGGTCGAACGTCTCCATCCCGATGATGAAGTCGGTGCTCAAGGCACGGGCGTCCCCGTCGTTCATCAAGCCCACGACTCGCAGCGAACGGTTGCCGGTCTTGGCGAACGTCATCGGTAGCCGGTCGCCCACCTCCAGCCCGCGCTCGGTGGCGACGTGGCGGGCCAGCACGAGGCCGCCATGGGACAGGTCGCGCAGCGAGCCCGCGTCCATCCGGGCCGACACCACGGCGCCGATCGTGGCCGGGTCCACGGCGGTCAGCGCGCTCACCCTGCCACGGTCCTTCCAGTGGCCGTAGCGCACCGGCGACGTCGCGGCCACCCCGGGCAGCGACGCGACCCGGCCGCGGACCGCCGGGGGTAGTCCGCCGAGCATCTCAGCGCGCGCGCTCTCGACCACGAAGTCCGCGGTCACGACCTCCTGGTAGCCGGCCGCGATCGACTGCTTCACCGAGCCGCCGAGCACGACCATGAAGCTCATCAGCGCCAGGCTGAGCCCGAGGCCGAGCACCGTCGCGGCGGTGCGACGCGGCGCCCGCGCGGCGAGCTCCCCGGCCAGCCGCCCCGGCACGCCCAGGGCACGCAACGGCCGCCCGACCTGCCGGGCCAACGCCGGGAGCAGGACGGGTCCGAGGAGCGCCAGCGCGAGCAGCGCCAGCACGCCCGAGAGTCCGACGGTGAGCGCGTCCCCCCAGCCGGTCAGGGCGGCGAGCGCGCCCGCGACGGCGAGGGTCGCGGCCAGCACGCCGACGACGCGGCGCAGTCGGCCGGTCGCCAGTGGCGCGTCCGCCGTGCGCATCGCCTCCAGCGGTGAGACGCGGGCGGCCCGGCGGCTGGGGCCGACCGCGGCCAGGACCGTGGTGACCACCCCGACCGCGAACGCGGTCAGCAGCGACGTCGGAAGGACGGCGAGGGAGCCGTCCGGGAGCGCGACGCCGAACCGGCCGATCAGGTCGCGCAAGCCGAGCGCCGCGCCGACGCCGAGCCCGGTCCCGAGAGCGGAACCGACCACCCCCAGGATCAGCGCCTCACCGAAGACGGTCCCGAAGACCTGCCCGCCGGTCGCCCCGGCCGCCCGCAGCAGCGCCAGCTCACGGGTGCGCTGGCTCAGCACGATGGCGAAGGTGTTCGCGATGAGGTAACCGCCGACGAGGAGCGCCGCACCGGCGAGCGCGAGCAGCAGCACCCGAAGGTAGGACAACCGGTCGGCAGCCGCGGCGACCCCTGCCGCGGCGGTGTCGCGGCTGGACGTGGCGGCATACCTCGGCCCCAGCGCATCCGCGAGGCGCGAACGCACCTCGGCCGCCGTCGAGCCGTTCGCGGCGGTCACCTGCACCTCGGAAACCTGGTGGCCGAGCCCGAGCAGCCGCTGCGCCTGCCCGAGGGTGGTGAGCGCGGCGGTGCTGTCCGGTATGCCCGGCTGGTCACCGAAGCCGGCCAGACCCACCACGGTCAGCGGCTGGGTCCGGACCGCCTGGATGCGGACCGTGTCGCCGAGGGCGATGCCGTGGTCTCGGGCGGTGACCGCGTCGAGCACCACCTCGCCGGCAGCCGACGGGGCGCGCCCCTGCCGCAGCCGGTAGGGGTTGGTCGGCCCGTCGGTCCACGACCGCAGCAGCGAGGGACCGGAGGGGGCGATGGCGGTGCCGCCGACCTGGATCAGTCCGCGGCCGGTCGCCACCGGGTATGCCGTCCCGACGCCGGCCGTGTCCCTCACCGTGCCGAGCACCGTGGTGGGCAGTGGCTCCCGGTCAACCTGGACGCCCATGGCGGAGTCGAAGGCGACGGCCGACTGGACGGTCACGTCCACCCCGCTGCTCTGGGTGGCGAACTGCTCGTCGAAGAGCCGCTGGGAGGTGTCGGTCAGCACGAGGCTGCCGGCCACGAAGGTGACCCCGAGCACGATCGCCACCAGCGTCAGGGCCAGGCGGAAACGGTGCCGCAACACCTGCTTGAGCGACAGTCGCAGCATCGGAATCACTCCCCCATCCGGTCCAGGACGGCGGCCACGGTCGGGTCGACGAGGTCGCCTGCGACCCGGCCATCGATGAGGAACACGACGCGGTCGGCATACGCCGCGGCGGCCGGGTCGTGGGTGACCATGACGATGGTCTGGCCGAGGTCGCGCGCCGCCTCCCGCAGGAAGCCGAGTAGCGCCCGGCCGTGCCGGGTGTCGAGGTTGCCCGTGGGTTCGTCGGCGAACACGACCTCCGGACACGTGACGAGGGCCCGGGCGGCGGCGACCCGTTGCTGCTGGCCGCCGGACAGCCCGCTCGGTCGGTGGTCGAGCCGGTCACGCAGGCCGAGCGTGTCGACCAACTGGTCCATCCAGGCGGGGTCGGGACGGCCGCCGGCCAGCGTGAGCGGCAGCGCGATGTTCTCCGCCGCGGTGAGAGCGGGGACGAGGTTGAACGCCTGGAAGACGAAGCCGATCCGCTGGCGGCGCAGCAGAGTTCGCGCCTTTTCCCCGAGGCGGCTGAGGTCGGTGTGGCCCACGTGGACGCTGCCGGAGTCCACGTCGTCGAGCCCGGCCAGGACGTGCATCAGGGTGGACTTGCCGGACCCGGACGGGCCCATGATCGCGGTGAGCCGGCCGGCCTCGACCTCGAGGCTCGCGCCGTCGAGGGCCCGGACGGCGGTGTCGCCGCGGCCGTAGGTCTTGACCACGTCGACCGCTCGCGCGGCGATGGTCCGGCTCAAGGTGGGGATGGGTGGGGTGGTCAGGGTGGTCACGTGGTGCTCCTCGGTGGTGGTGGGTTGTGTCGTCAGCGGTGCCGGCGGCGAGACAGGGCCTCGTTGCTGGTGGTGGGCGATGGGAGATCCGCCGACCACCAGCACGAGCGCTCCGGGGCTGGCTCAGTGCGCGCCGGCGCGGATCGTGAAGGGTGCCGTGATGACGGTGCCGTCGGGCAGCCGGAACTGTGCCCACATCCGGTAGGTCCCGGCGGTGTCGAACCGGGCGTGCAGGTCCAGCTCGGGGCCGAAGGTGGTGCCGGGGACCGCGAACACCGGCCGTCCGCGGGAGTCCTCGACCTCGGCGTGCCGGTGGGCGAATCCGGTGCCGTCGCTGCGCACGATCGCGGCGTGCCCGGCGGCGCCGAGGTAGGGCCGCAGCCCGCTGACCGGGCGGCCGGTGGCCGCGTCGGCGAACCGGAAGGTGAAGTCGCTCTGTTCACCGACCGCTGCGTCGCCCTCGAGGCGAATGACGACCCCGTCGCGGACGACGCGGCGCACCTCGCTCGACGGCGCCGGTGCCTGCCGGTCGGAGCCGGGACCGGCGACGGTGAGGGTACGACTGTCCAGCACGTCGCTCATCTGTCCCTGGCGGCGGAACTCGGTGTGCGCGACGTACGTCCCCGCGACCGGGAAGGTCACGCGGACCTGCAGCCGGCCGGGTTCGCCGGTCGGGCGCGGGTGGATGTGGGCGAAGGTGGACAGGTCGCTGCGGGTGAGGATCAGGTGCGCCCACACCTGGTGGGTGCGCACCAGGTCCTCGACCGGCTCACCGGTCCGCGCGTCCCGGACGGTCAGCGTCAGGGTCGTCGGGACACCGGGCCGGATCGGGGCGGACGAGGTCAGCGCGACCCGCAGCCCCGCGTGGTGCGGGTCGACCGGGGGCGCCTCGGTGGTCTCCATGACGCTCATGGCCGGGCGCATCGGCATACCCATCCCCTCGGTCCAGGCGAGGATGCCGTTCATGCCGCGGGACGCGGTCTCGGTGCGGCTGGCCCACGTGAACGTCGACCCGAGGGCCAGCGCGACGACGGCCACACCGACGAGGAAGGCCCAGCCGCCGACCCGGCGCCGCACCGGCGGGTGCAGGATCTCCTGCGCGGTCTGCGGCCGCTGGAACCTGCGCAGCCGCAACGCGTTGCTGACCACCGACACCGAGCTCATCGCCATCGCCGCGGAGGCCAGCACGGGGTCGAGCAGCAGCTTGTCGAAGCCGTAGAGCGCGCCGGCGGCGACGGGGATCAGCAGCACGTTGTAGCCGAAGGCCCAGCCCAGGCCCTGCTTGATCGTGGCCACCGTCCGGCGGGACAGGGCGATCGCCGAGACGATGCCGCGCAGGTCGCCGCCGACGAGGGTGACGTCGGACGCGGCGATGGCCACGTCGGTACCGGTGCCGATGGCGACGCCGAGGTCGGCGGTCGCCAGGGCGGGCGCGTCATTGATGCCGTCGCCAACCATCGCGACGACGTGGCCCTCCTGCTGCAGGTGCGTGACCTGTCCGGCCTTGTCGGCGGGCAGCACCTCGGCGACGACATGGTCGATGCCGACCTGGCTCGCGACGGCCCGCGCGGTGGCGGCGTTGTCGCCGGTGAGCATCCATACCTCCAGGCCGAGCGCCTTGAGCTGGGCGACGGCCTCGGCGGACTCGGCCTTCACCGTGTCGGCGACGCTGACCAGACCCGCGAGCTGGCCGGCAGCCGCGACGTACATGGGGGTCTCGGCCCGCGCGGCCCGTTCCGCCGCCTCGGCCGCGAGCGGTGCGGTGTCGATGCCGGCCCGGTCCAGGAGGGCGGTGTTGCCCACCAGCAGCGGTATGCCGGCCACGGTCGCCCGGACACCGTGCCCGGCGACGGCCTCGAACTCGGCAGCCGGGGAGAGCTCGAGCCCCCGCTCACGGGCGGCGGCGACCAGCGCCTCACCGACCGGGTGCTCGCTGCCGACCTCGGCCGAGGCCACGAGGGCGAGCAGCTCGTCGGCCGAGCGGTCGAGTGCGGTGACACCGGCGAGCCCGGGGCGGCCGTGGGTGATCGTGCCGGTCTTGTCGAGCACGACGGCGGTGAGCCGGTGCGCCGTGTCCAGGGCCTCGCTGTTGCCGATGAGGATGCCGAGCTCGGCGGCCCGGCCGGTGCCGACCATGACGGCGGTCGGCGTGGCCAGCCCGAGCGCGCAGGGGCAGGCGATGATGAGGACCGCGACGGCGGTCCCGATCGCCAGGGTGAGGTGGGTCTGGGCAGGGCCGAACAGCGCCCACCCGGTGAACGTTCCGGCGGCGACGAGCAGCACGAGCGGGACGAAGACCGCGGCCACCCGATCGGCGAGCTTCTGCATCGGGACCTTGCCGGACTGGGCGTCCGCGACCAGGCGGACGATCTGCGCCAGCGTGCCGTCCTCGCCGACGGCGGTGACCTCGACGACCAGTGTCCCGGAGGTGTTGAGCGTCGCTCCGATCACGCTGTCGCCCAAGGCCTTCGCAACCGGGACGGACTCGCCGGTGAGCATCGACTCATCGACGCTGGAGGCGCCCTCGACGACGCGGCCGTCGACCGGCACCTTCTCACCGGGCCGGACGCGCACCCGGTCACCCACGCGCACCTCGGCGACGGGGACGTCGACCTCGGTACCGTCGCGCAGGACGCGGGCGGTGGCGGGGGCGAGGCCGACCAACGCGCGAATGGCGTCGGCGGTGCGCAGGCGGGCCCGCTGTTCCAGCCACCGGCCGAGCAGGACGAGGGCGATGATGACCAGCGAGGTCTCGAAGTAGACGTGCAGCGGCAGTCGCCACCGCTCGGCCAGTCCCGGCCAGAGGGTGACGAAGGTGCTGTAACCCCACGAGATGCTCGTGCCCAGGGCGACCAGGGTGTGCATGGTGGTGGAGCGGTGCCGGGCGGCGGCCCACGCGGCGCGGTAGATGTCGGCGCCGGCCCAGAACTGCACCGCGGTGGCAACCACCAGGATCAGCGGCATCAGCCAGTCCATGGTGTCCAGGTAGATGGGGACGTACATCACCGCCATGAGGCCCAGGCCGGTGGTCAACGCCGCCTGCCAACGGCGTTGGAGGGCACGGAGTTCGGCGAGCTTGCGCTCGTCCCGCCCGTCGACCCCTCCCGGGTCGGCGGAAGCGCTGGCGGCCGCGGAGGTGCCCGAAGCGGCAGGTGGGGCGGTGTCGGGGACGGAAGCGCGCGGCATACCGCTGTAGCCGGCCTTGGCCACGGCGGCGGTGAGGTCCTCGAGGCCGACGCGTGCGGGGTCGAAGCTGACCGAGGCGGTCTCGGCGGCGAGGTTGACGCTCGCCTCGAGCACTCCGTCGACCCGCGAAAGGGCCTTCTCGACGCGGCCCACGCAGGCAGCACAGGTCATGCCGCCGATCTCGAGGACGCAACTGGACCCGGCCACGGCGCCGGTGGCCGTGGTGTCGGTAGTCGTGGCGCCGTTGGTCTGGGCCGGTCGGGCGGTGAGGGTCATCACGGGTCTCCCTGTTGTTCGGCGGGTGTCCGGGCGGGTGTCCGACGGGTGCTCGGGCGAAGGGGGTTGCTGGGCCGCAGGGCTCAGCGGACCTCGTAGCCGGCCTCCTCGACGGCCGCGTGGACGGCGGCGACGTCGAGCGGCTGGTCGCTGGCGACGGTCACGGTGGCGGCGGCCAGGTCGACGCGGACCTCGCGGACGCCGGGGATGGCACCGACCTCGGTGGTGACCGCGCGGACGCAGTGCGCGCAGGTCATGCCGTCGACGCCGTAGATCGCGGTGGTGAGGGTGGACATGTCGTGCTCCTGGGATCGAGGGGCCCCGCTGCGTTGCGGGCTGGGTCGATCCTGCGAGAGGCGACCGGTCCGCCACACCGGCGAAATTGCCGGGATTGGTCGCCGGGTCGGGCCCCGGAGCGGTTATGGTCTGCGCGTGCTGCACGGTCGGGGAGCAGAGCGCGCGCGCCTGCACGAACTGGTCGATGCTGCCCGCAAGGGCCACGGTCGCGCGCTGGTCGTGCACGGCGAGGCGGGCACCGGCAAGTCGGTCCTGCTCGAGGACGTCGCCTCCGGCCTGGCCGGCGTGACCGTGCTGCACACCCAGGGGATCGAGTCCGAGGCCCCTCTCCCCTTCGCGGCCCTCCAGCGGTTGCTCCGCCCCGCCCTGCGGTATGCCGACCGCTTGCCTCCCCCACAGTCCCTCGCCCTGCGGGTGGCCTTCGGTGAGGAAGTGGGCGAAGCGGACCGGTTCCTGGTGTTCCTCGGCGCCCTGGGGCTGCTGGCGGAGGCCGCCGAGCAGCGGCCGGTGGTGGCGCTGGTCGACGACGCCCACTGGCTGGACGACGCGTCCGCGGCGGCGCTGCTGTTCGTCGCCCGCCGACTGGAGCTGGAGCGGGTGGCGCTCGTGTTCGCGGTGCGCGACGGGGACGTGCGCACCTTCGAGGCACCGGACCTGGACCAGGTGCCGTTGGCCGGGCTCGGCCTGGGCGACGTCGCCGCGCTGGTGAACGAGCACGCCGAGGTCGACGTCGCGACCGAGGTCGCCGCCCAGCTGCTCGCCAGCACCGGCGGCAACCCGCTCGCCCTGGTCGAGCTGCCCCGCGTCCTGTCCGCCGACCAGCTGGCCGGCCGCTCACCGCTGCCCGGGCGGCTACCGGTCACCAGCACGCTCGAGCGGGTCTTCCTCGACCGGGCGCGCCGGCTCTCCCCCGCCGCGCAGCGGTTGCTGCTGGTCGCATCCGCCGACGACTCCACGCAGGTCCGCACCGTGCTGGCGGCGGCCGCCGCGCTGGGTGCCGGGGCCGACGCGCTCGGCGAGGCGGAGGGCTCGGGGCTGCTCGCGGTCGAGGGCGGCGCGCTGCGGATGCGCCACCCGCTGGTGCGCTCTGCCCTCTACACCGCCGCCACGAGCGCCGACCGCCGGGCCGCCCACGGCGCCCTGGCGGACGCGATGACCGGTTCTTCGACCGGCACGGACGACGCCGACCGGCAGGCCTGGCACCTGGCCGAGGCCGCGACCGGACCCGACGACACGGTCGCCGCCGCGTTGGACGACGCGGCCCAGCGGGCGTTGCGGCGCAGCGGCTACGAGGCGGCCAGCGCCACCTTCGAGCGGGCCTCCGGGCTGACCGTGTCCGATGACTCGCGCGCCCGGCGCCTGCACGCCGCAGCCGCCAGCGCCTGGCTGGCCGGGCAGCCGGGACGCACCGGTGCCCTCGCCGCCGAGGGGCGGTTGTGCGCCACGGACCCGGTCCTCCGCGCCGACCTCGACCGGCTCCGGGGCCGGGCGGAGTTCCACGTCGGCTCCATCCCCACCGCCGTGCGCCTGTGGACCCAGGCGACACGGGACATCGCGCAGGTCGAGCCGCTGCGCGCCCTGCCCCTCGGGGTGATGGCCTGTGCCGCCTCGACCTTCGCGGCCCCGCCCGACCGCACCGACCTCGACCCCGCCGAGCTGGCCGTCGACCTGGCCCTCGAGCCGCCCGCCGAGCCGGCCGCCGGCCCGCCCGGCGAGCCGCCCGCCGAGCCGGCCGCCGGCCCGGGCACCGAGCTGGACCCGCGGGCGGCGCCCCGGGAGCGCTGCCTCGCCGGCCTGTTGACCGGGTTCCACCACCTCCTCGCCGGCCGGCTGCCGACGGCGACCGCACCCCTGCGGGTCGCCTTCGCGGTGGCGCCCGACGTGCCCGACCCCGACCTCGCCAACGCGATCGGGATCGCCTCCTTCCACCTGTCCGACGACGACACCTTCCGGCGCACCTTCACCTCCCTGCTCACCCACGCCCGGGAACGCGCGGCCTACGGGCTGGTCCTGTTCGCGCTGCCCCGGCTCGCGCTGGCCGACTTCTGCGCCGGACGGCTCGGTGACGCGGTCGCCGACGCGTCCGAGGCCCGGCAGCTCGCGCTCAGCTCCGGGCAGGTGGCCCTGTCGGCCATGCCCCTGGCCGAGCTGGCCCTCTACGCCGCCTTTCGGGGGGACGACCAGTTCGACGAGCACCTCGCCGAGCTCGACCGGGTCGTCGCCGGCCACCAGGTCGGGGTCCTCGGTGCCCTCGTGGACGACGCGCGCCGGTGGGCCGTGGGCGAGCGCGAGCTGATGGCGGGGCGGTATGCCGACGCGGTGCACCACCTTGCCCAGCTGCGAACCCCGCCGATGGTGCACCTGACCGGCTACCCGCGCCTCGAGGCGGCCGTTCGGGCGGACCGGCTGGACCTGGCCCGCACCTGGTGGGACGAGCTGTGGGCCTTCGCCACCGCGGTGGACTCCCCTGCCGCCCACGCCGTGGTCGCCCACGGGGCCGCCCTGCTCGCGGGCGACGAGGCGGAGCAGCACTTCCGGGCGGCGCTGGAGCACCACGCCGACAGCGGCCGCCCCATCGAGGCAGCGCGCACCCGGCTCGCCTACGGCGAGTTCCTCCGCCGGCGCCGCCAGCGGGTCGCCGCCCGAGAGCACCTGCGCGCGGCGCTCAACACCTTCGAGGACGTCGGTGCGGCCCCGTTCGCCGAACGGGCCCGCCAAGACCTGCGTGCCTCCGGCGAGACCGCCCGCAAACGGGACGCGTCCACCGGTCAGGACCTCACCCCGCAGGAGCGGCAGGTGGCCAAGTTCGTCGCCTCCGGCCTGTCGAACCGCGACGTCGCGGCGCAGCTGTTCGTCAGCCCGCGCACCGTCGACTTCCACCTGCGCAACGTCTTCGCCAAGACCGGCGTGACCTCCCGGACGGAGCTGGCCCAGCTGGCCCTCGCCTGACCAGCGCCCGGGCAGATCCCGGCAATTTCGCCGGCGCCAGCCCTGCACCGTCGTTCTTAGCGTCCTCGCCATGGACACCACCGCAGCCACGACCGCCTCCGCGGTCACCACCGACTCCGGCACCCACGTGCCTCTCGACGTTCTCGTCATCGGCGCCGGGCAGGCCGGCCTCGCCCTCGCCTGGCACCTGTCCCGCCAGCAGGTCCGCTACCTCCTTGTCGACGCCGCCCCCGAGGTGGGCCACTCGTGGCGCACCCGCTGGGACTCCCTCACCCTCTTCAGCCCGGCCCAGTACGACGGCCTGCCCGGCACCCCCTTCCCCGCCCCACCGGACACCTACCCCGGCAAGGACCAGGTCGCGGACTTCCTCGCCTCGTATGCCGACCAGCACGCCTTCCCGGTCCTCGCCGGCACCCGGGTGGTCCGGTTGGCACAGCACGAGGACGGGTTCGCCGCCCACACCACACAGGGCGTGCTGCACGCCCGCCAGGTGGTCGTCGCGACCGGCCCGTTCCAGGCGCCGCACGTCCCCACGCTGGCAGCCGGCTTCCACGGCATACCGCAGGTGCACAGCGCCGACTACCGGCGCCCGTCCGACCTGCCTGCGGGGCGCGTCATCGTCGTCGGCGGCGCCAACTCGGGCCTGCAGATCGCGCAGGAGCTGGCGGCAACCCGAGACGTCGTCCTGTCCGCCGGCACGAATCCGCCGAGCGTGCCGCAGCGACTGGCCGGGTACGACCTCTTCTGGTGGCTGCTGAGGCTGGGCCTGATGGAGAAACCACCGGACTCGCGGCTTGCCCGGCGGGTCCGCGCCCGGGGCGACGTCGTCATCGGCACCAGTCGCCGAGCGCTGCGCCGCGCAGGCGTCGACCTGCGGCCGCGTCTCGTCGGTGCGGAGGGTGCGACCGCCCGCTTCGCCGACGGCTCGAGGGCCGACGTGGCCGCGGTGCTCTGGGCCACCGGATTCCGGCCGGACTACTCGTGGATCGACGGGCCCGTCACCGACCGGGACGGCATACCGCTGCACGACGGTGGCCGCAGCCGCGCCGTGCCCGGCCTGTGGTTCCTGGGCCTGCCGTGGCAGCGCAGCCGCGGCTCCGC
>NZ_DASSTI010000012.1:0-28544 GCF_035708005.1 Segeticoccus sp.
ACCCGCCCTCGCGGTTTTTCCACGTCTGCTGGTGGGCGTGTGAAGCGTGGGACGGATGGGGCTGCTGTGTAGATTCCCAGCATGGCGACCCGCACGTCTTCCCCACCGCGGTCGCGCAGCAAGAGCACCTCCCGCACGTCGAAGTCGAAGAAGTCCACGGCGAAGGGACGCTCCACGGCGCGATCGCGGGCGTCCCAGGCCCGTCGGCCCGCGCCCCGCGCCGTCCGCAACGGCCCCGGCCCGGTCGCGCGTGGGTTCGGCGCGCTGTTCCACGGCGTCGGTCGCGGTGTGGCCGGGATCTGGCTCGGCGGGGCGCACCTGGTCGGTGCCGGGGTCCGCAAGATCGGGCACACCGCGCGCGAGCTCGAGCCCGAGCACCGTCGCGACGGGGCCGGGCTGTTCCTGGTCGCGCTCGCGGTCGTCGTGGCCGCGTCGGTGTGGTGGCAGCTCCCCGGCGCGGTCCCGTCGGCGACGCGCGCGGTGGTTGCGGGTTCGGTCGGTCTGCTCGCCTGGTTCGTGCCGTTCCTGCTCTGCTTCGTCGCCTGGCGCAACCTGCGCGACCCCGACTCCAACGGTCCGGTCGGTCGCCAGCTGATCGGCTGGGCGGCGTTCCTGTTCGGCGTGCTCGGCATCATCCACATCGCCAACGGCTCACCACGCCCGGTCAGCGGCAACACCGAGCCGCTGCAGCAGGCCGGCGGCGCGCTCGGGTTCGTGGTGGCCAAGCTGCTCACCGACCTGCTGCGCACGCCGTACGTCGTGGTCCCGCTGCTCGCCCTGCTCGCGTTCTTCGGCGTCCTGGTGATCACCGCGACCCCGCTCTACCAGGTGCCGACCCGCCTCCGTGAGGGCCGCGACCGGCTGCTCGGCCGCTCGCCGGCGCCCGTGGACGAGGGGCCCACCACGCGCGTGCGCCGCGGCGGGTACGACGACGAGTTCGACCCGACCCTCGGCGACCCGGCGTACGACAGCCCGGTCCTCACCAACCGTGAGCTGCGCAGGCGCCGCAAGGCGGCCGTGGACGTCGACGAGGAGGAGGCTGCCGACGACACCGAGGCGACGGTGCCGACCGACCTCGAGCCACCCCCGCACACGCCGTTGCCGGCCCGGGTCGAGCAGCTCTCGCTCTCCGGCGACATCGCCTACTCCCTGCCGGCCAGCGACGTGCTCAAGCCGGGCTCGGTGCACAAGACCCGCAGCAAGGCGTCGGACCAGGTGGTCGAGCGGCTGACCGAGGTGTTCGACCAGTTCAGCATCGACGCGCAGGTGACCGGCTACACCCGCGGCCCGACGGTGACCCGCTACGAGGTCGAGCTCGGCCCGGCGGTGAAGGTCGAGAAGGTCACCGCGCTGAGCAAGAACATCGCGTACGCCGTGGCCAGCGCGGACGTGCGCATCCTCAGCCCGATCCCGGGCAAGTCCGCGATCGGCATCGAGATCCCCAACAGTGACAAGGAGATCGTCTCCCTCGGCGACGTGCTCCGGTCGAGCAACGCCCGCAACGACCACCACCCGATGATCGTCGGGCTCGGCAAGGACGTGGAGGGCGGCTTCGTGGTCGCGAACCTCGCCAAGATGCCGCACCTGCTGGTCGCCGGCGCCACCGGCTCCGGCAAGTCGAGCTTCGTGAACTCGATGATCTCCTCGATCCTGATGCGCTCCACGCCGGACGAGGTCCGGATGATCCTGGTCGACCCCAAACGGGTCGAGCTGAATGTCTACGAGGGCGTGCCGCACCTGATCACGCCGATCATCACCAGCCCGAAGAAGGCCGCCGAGGCGCTGCAGTGGGTCGTGCGCGAGATGGACACCCGCTACGACGACCTCGCGGCCTACGGCTACAAGCACATCGACGACTTCAACCGGGCCGTCCGCTCCGGCAAGGCGACGCCACCGCCGGGGTCGGAGCGGGTGCTGCAGCCCTACCCCTACCTGCTCGTCATCGTCGACGAGCTCGCCGACCTGATGATGGTGGCGCCGCGCGACGTCGAGGAGTCGATCGTCCGGATCACCCAGCTCGCCCGCGCCGCAGGGATCCACCTCGTGCTCGCCACCCAGCGCCCTTCGGTCGACGTCGTCACGGGTCTGATCAAGGCCAACGTGCCGAGCCGGATGGCGTTCGCCACCTCCTCCCTGTCCGACTCCCGGGTGGTCCTCGACCAGCCCGGGGCCGAGAAGCTCATCGGCCAGGGCGACGCGCTGTTCCTGCCGATGGGCGCCTCCAAGCCGATGCGCGTCCAGGGCGCGTGGGTCACCGAGACCGAGATCCAGCAGGTCGTCAAGCACGTCACCGGCCAGCTCAAGCCGCACTACCGCGAGGACGTCACGGTCGCGGCTCCCAAGAAGCAGATCGACGAGGACATCGGCGACGACCTCGACCTGCTGCTGCAGGCCACCGAGCTGGTCGTCACGACCCAGTTCGGCTCGACGTCCATGCTCCAGCGCAAGCTGCGGGTCGGCTTCGCCAAGGCCGGGCGCCTCATGGACCTACTGGAGTCCCGGGGCGTGGTCGGCCCCTCCGAGGGCTCCAAGGCTCGCGACGTGCTGGTCAAGCCGGACGACCTGGCCACCACGCTGGCACTCCTGCGCGGCGAGGACGTCCCGGACGAGGACCCGGTCTACGACGGGCAGGCCAACGAGGGCGGCTCGGGTGCCGGCGACAGCGCCAGCGGCGGCGACGGATACGGCGAGGACGAGGCGGGCGACGAGGACGCCTGGCAGCTCACCGGCCGGTAGCCGTCCGGAACGGTTCCAGACCGTAGGGTGAGGCCCCATGGTCAGCAATGGGTCGGCACACCGGAACGGTGCCGTACGGCCGCTGCGGCTGCCTGCAGTGAAGCGGCGGCTCCGTGACGCGTTCCGGTGGGCGCGGCGGACCCCGTCCGCGGTGCTGCTCGTGGTGCAGCTCGCGAGCGTGCTCGTCTACCCGTTCACCGAGGAGACCGGCGCCGGACGCACGGTCGTCTCCATCATCGGCCTGATCGCGCTCGGCCTCGCGGTGCTCGCGGTGCGGCAGACCCCTGCCCTCAACATCATCAGCGTCGTCATCGGCCTGCCGGCGGTGGTGCTCACGATCTGGCAGACGATCGAGCCGGACTCCGGCCTCATCAACCTGCTGTCGGGGTTCACGCACGCGGCGTTCTACTTCTACACGGCCTACGCGCTGATCCGGTACATGTTCGCCGACAACTGGGTCACCCGCGACGAGATGTTCGCCACCGGCACCTGCTTCACGGTGGCGGCCTGGGGCTTCGCCTATCTCTACGGCGGGGTGCAGGTCATCTGGCCGACCGCGTTCGTGGCGGCCGGCGACGACCCCACGGCCCCGCTGTCGTGGATGCAGCTGCTGTTCCTGTCGTTCACGACGATGACGAACACCGGGCTGTCCGACCTCGCGCCGGGCAGCCCGCACGGGCGCTCCTTCCTCATGCTCGAGGAGCTTGCCGGCCTCTACTACGTCGCGCTCGTCGTGGCCCGGCTGCTGGGCTTGACCCTGGCCAAGTTCCGCCGCTGAGCCATCTCGCGGCTCCTGCGACGTCGCCGCTGACCCAGTCTCAAGCCCGGTATGCCGCCACGCTCGGTCCGCATCGCTGCTGCAGCTCGCGTGCCCCGGCCTCCGCGTCCCGCAGCACCCGCAGCACGTTGCCGCCGGCGAGCTTGACCAGGTCCTCGTCGGACCAGCCGCGGTCGGCGAGCGCCGCGAACAGCCGCGGGTAGCCGCTCACGTCATCCAGCCCGGCCGGCAGCTCGGTGGTGCCGTCGTAGTCCCCGCCGACGCCGACGTGGTCGATCCCGGCGACCTCGCGCACGTGCTCCAGGTGTGGCACGACGTCCGTCAGGGCGGCCCGCGGCTTCGGGTGCTCGGCGGCGTACTGCTTCGCGAAGGTCGAGAACGCCAGGTGGTCGTGCGGTGACACCCCGGCCTTCGTGGCCGCGGCCTGAGCGGCCACCCGCCAGTCCGCGCACTCCTGCCGCACGAAGTCGGGCACGAACGTCACCATGCAGACGCCGTTGTTGTCCCGCAGCATCTCGAGGACGTCGTCGGGCACGTTGCGCGGGCAGTCGCACACCGCGCGTGCGGAGGAGTGGCTGAAGATGACCGGCACCTCCGTCGCCCGCAGGGCGTGGCGCATGGTGTCGGCCGACACGTGCGAGAGGTCGACGAGCATGCCGAGCCGGTTCATCTCGTGCACGACCTCGATCCCGAAGTCGGTCAGCCCGCCGTGCACCGGCTCGTCGGTGGCCGAGTCCGCCCACGGGGTGTTGTCGTTGTGGGTGAGTGTCATGTAGCGCACCCCCAGCGCGTAGAGCATCCGCAGCACGCCCAGCGAGCAGCCGATCGAGTGGCCGCCTTCGGCCCCGAGCAGCGAGGCGATCCGCCCGTAGGCGAACACGTGCTCCACCTCATCCGCGGTGCGCGCGAGACCCAGGCGGTCGGCATACCGGGTGATGAGGCGGTGCACCGCGTCCACCTGCTCGAGGGTCTGGACCACCGCGGCGGTGTTCGCCGGATCGGACGGGACCCACACCGACCAGAACTGCGCGCCCACCCGGCCCTCGCGCAGCCGGGGCAGGTCGGTGTGCGTCGTCGTGGTCCGCTTGCCGACGTCGAGCCGGTCGAAGTCGTAGCCCACCTGCTCGCGCAGCTCCCACGCCAGGTCGTTGTGCCCGTCGACGAGCGGGTGCGCGCCGAGCAGCTCCGTGACGCGTGACAGGGAGGGGGAGTCGGTCGCCGCTGCGGTGTCCATCGCCATGCAGGCCATTCAAGCGCAGCCGCTGCTCGGCCATGGGGACCCGTCCTGCCCTCCCGTCTAGGCTGAGCACATGACCTCGGTGGACTCGGTGGACGTGCGCGACCCTGATGCGGCGGACACCGAGCCCTTTGGCCGCTCCTGCGACGTCGCCGCTGAGCCCTTTGGCCGCTCCGGCAACGCCGCTGAACCGTCGCGCGGCTCCTGCGACGTCGCCGCTGAGCAGCGCACCGTTGCCCTGGTCACGCTGGGATGCGCGCGCAACGAGGTCGACTCCGAAGAGCTCGCCGGGCGCCTGTCCGCGCAGGGCTGGACCCTCGTCGACGACGCGGCGGACGCCGACGTCGCCGTGGTGAACACGTGCGGCTTCGTCGAGCAGGCGAAGAAGGACTCGATCGACGCGCTGCTCGAGGCCTCCGACCTCAAGGAGAGCGGCCGCACCCAGGCCGTGGTCGCCGTCGGCTGCCTCGCGGAGCGGTATGGCGAGCAGCTCGCCTCCCAGCTGCCCGAGGCCGACGCCGTGCTCGGGTTCGACTCCTACACGGACATGTCCAGCCACCTGAACGCCGTGCTGCACGGGGAACGGCCCGCCTCGCACGTGCCGCGCGACCGGCGGACGCTGCTGCCGATCTCACCGGCGGCACGGCATACCGATCCTGCGGACGGAGCACCCACGGCGCCCCGGCAGGGGGAGCCCGGCGGCATCCTGCTGCCGGCCCACGGGGTCACCCGGGCGCGGCTGGACGGGCGGCCGTGGGCTCCGCTGAAGATCGCCAACGGCTGCGACCGGCGGTGCGCGTTCTGCGCGATCCCCATGTTCCGTGGGGCGTTCCTGTCGCGCCGGCCGACCGAGGTGCTGGAGGAGGCCCGCTGGCTCGCCGAGCGCGGGGTCAAGGAGGTCTTCCTCGTCTCGGAGAACTCCACCTCCTACGGCAAGGACCTCGGCGACCTGCGGCTGCTCGAGACGATGTTGCCCGAGCTCGCGGCGATCGACGGGATCGAGCGGGTGCGGGTGTCCTACCTGCAGCCGGCCGAGATGCGCCCCGGGCTGCTCGAGGCGATGGCAGGCACGCCGGGGGTGGTGCCGTACTTCGACCTGTCGTTCCAGCACGCGAGCGCGCCGCTGCTGCGCCGGATGCGCCGGTTCGGTTCTCGCCAGGCCTTCCTCGACCTCATCGGCCAGGTCCGCGACCACGCACCGTTGGCCGGCATCCGCTCCAACGTGATCGTCGGTTTCCCGGGGGAGACCGAGGAGGACGTCGCCGAGCTCGAGGCGTTCCTCCAGGAGGCCCGCCTGGACGTGGTCGGCGTGTTCGGCTACTCCGACGAGGACGGCACCGAGGGCGAGACGCTGGACGGCAAGCTGCCCGAGGACGTCGTCGCCGAGCGGGTCGAGCGGTTGCGCTCGCTGACCGAGGAGCTGGCCAACCAGCGCGCCGAGGAGCGGGTCGGGGAGACCCTCGAGGTGCTCGTCGAGGAGGTCGGCGACGACGAGGAGGAGGGGCCCGGCGACGGGCTCGTCCCGGTCACCGGCCGCGCCGCCCACCAGGGACCCGACGTCGACGGGGTCACCGTGCTGCACCTGCCCGCCGCCGCGCTGCCCTCGGTCGGCGACCTCGTCAGCGCCGCCGTCGTCGGCACGGAGGGCATCGACCTGCTGGCGGAGCTGCGGGCAGAGCCGCGGGGCGCAGGGGCAGCGTGAGCGAACGGCACGCCAGCGACACGAAGAGCCCCGGGGCGAGCGCTTGGAACGTCGCCAACGCGCTCACCATCTTCCGCATCGCCCTGGTGCCGCTGTTCGGCTGGCTGCTGTTGCTCGACCACGGTGAGAACACCCGGGACCGGCTGATCGCGGCCGGCGTGTTCGTCCTCGCCTCGGTCACCGACCGCATCGACGGCGACCTGGCGCGGGCGCGCGGGCTGGTCACCGACTTCGGCAAGATCGCCGACCCGATCGCGGACAAGGCCCTCATGGGGATGGCGCTCGTCGGGCTGTCCGTGCTCGGTGAGCTCCCGTGGTGGGTCACCCTGATCGTGCTCGCCCGCGAGATCGGGATCACCGCGATGCGGTTCGTGGTGATCCGGCACGGCGTCATGCCGGCCAGCCGCGGCGGCAAGGTCAAGACGCTGCTGCAGGCCGTAGCAGTCGGGTTGTACGTCCTGCCCCTGCCGGGCGCTTGGCACCTCGTGGCCGTCGCCGTCATGGCGGCCGCGGTGGTCGTCACGGTGGCTACCGGCGTGGACTACGTGCTGCGGGCCCACCGGCTGCGGCGGACCAGCCCGCGGGCGCTGGCCAAGGCCGAGCGTCGGCGGGCGGCAGCCGCGCGGCGCGCCAGCGAGCGGCAGGCGCGCCGGGACCGGCATACCGGAGGAGGCGTGGGATGACCACCAGCGTGTGGGAGATCGCCAACGAGCTGGTGAGTCAGCTGACCGAGCGCGGCGAGACCGTCGCGACCGCCGAGTCGCTGACGGGCGGGCTGGTGTGCGCGCACCTGGTCGACGTGCCGGGGGCGTCCTCGGCGGTGCGGGGCGGGATCGTGGCCTACGACACCCGTATCAAGGCCTCGTTGCTGGGTGTGAGCGAGGCCCTGCTCGAGGACCGTGGCGCCGTCGACCCGGACGTGGCCGAGAGCATGGGCGCCGGGGTTCGGGAGCGGATGGGGTCCACCTACGGCCTCGCCACCACCGGGGTCGCCGGGCCGGAGCCGCAGGACGGCAAGCCCGTGGGGACCGTCTACGTCGCCGTCGTCGGTCCCGAGGGAAGCCGGGTGCGGGGGTTGGCGCTCGACGGGGACCGGGTCGAGATCCGCCGCCGCAGCGTGGAAGCCGTGCTCGAGCTGCTCGGCGAGACCCTCGCGGCCGAGGCCGAGGGGTAGCCGGAACAGTCCGTCCCTGCGGGGCGTTGGGGTCGATACGGGGCGGGGAAACACCGCGTGGGCCACGATGACGCTCCTGGCGAAACCAGCAGGCGGACGGTCAGGAGCACGGGGTACCGTGGTCCCAGTGGGAGTCGACAGGCTGTGAGGAGGCGTCATGATTCTGCTTCGTCGTGAACTCGGTGACGTGCTCCGCCAGCACCGTCAGGCTCAGGGACGCACCCTGCGCGAGGTGTCCTCGTCGGCGTCGGTCTCCCTCGGCTACCTCAGCGAGGTCGAGCGGGGCGAGAAGGAAGCCTCCTCCGAGCTGCTCGCCTCGATCTGCCAGGCCCTCGACGTGCCGCTGTCGGAGGTCCTGGGCCACGTCTCGGCCCGGGTCGCCGAGTCCGAGGCGCTGGCCGCTCCGCTGTCGCTGCCGGTCGCGGCGCAGCCGCAGCCCGTGGTCTCCGCCTCCGCCGCCTGACCACCCTCCGTTTCGTTCCGGGACCTCCGTGTGCCCGGGTGCGCGGGTGCCCACCACCTGACCCACCGAATGGCTCCGGCGCGGGATCGCTAGTCTCTTGCGACGTCCGCGTACTTCGCGTCGCACGGCGTGCGGCGCTCGTCCACCGGAGGTCCCGTGTCCCTTCCCGTCTCCGCCGCCCGCCCGGTCCTCGCCGACCTCGTCCCCGGGCGCCTGACCCGTGACCTCACCCTCGTGGTGGGCACCACCGCCCTCATGGCCGCCCTCGCCCAGGTGGCGGTGCCGCTGCCGTTCACCCCGGTCCCGCTGAGCCTGGCCACCTTCGTGGCACTGCTGTCCGGTGCGGCTCTCGGCCCGGCCCGCGCGTCGGTCTCGATGGGCCTCTACCTCGTGCTCGGCATGGTCGGGCTGCCGATCTTCGCCGGCCACGGCAGCGGCTGGGCGTTCTCCTCGTTCGGCTACATCCTCGGCTACATCGCCGCGGCCGCCGCCGTGGGCGCCCTCGCCCGTCGTGGCGCGGACCGGCGGGTGGACGCGACCATCGCGGCGACCCTGCTCGGCTCGCTGTGCGTCTACGCCTGCGGCGTCCCGTGGCTGATGGCGTTCCTGCACGTCGGCCTCGGCGAGGCGCTCGCGCTCGGCGTCGTGCCGTTCCTCATCGGCGATGTCGTCAAGTCGGTGGCGGCCGCCCTGGTGCTGCCCGCGGCCTGGAAGCTCGTCGGCCGCCGCTGACGACCCCTCTCCCGCCGATCTCGGGAGTTTCCCGCCGATCTAGCGCCTCTCCCGCCGATCTCGGGACTTCCCCGCCGATCTCGGGACTTTCCCGCGGATCTCGGGACGTCCCTCCTCGGGAAGTCCCGAGACTCGCGCGTTGAGGGGTCGCTGTGGCCGGCCGTCGTCGGTCGGGCCGAGTCCGCCCTGGCACGTCGGGCAGTAGAACATCGTCCGCTCGTGCGGCGGCTCACCGATCATCGCGACCCGCACCGGCCCGCCGCACCGCCGGCACGGCCGTCCCGACCGCCCGTGCACGTAGAGCCCCTCGCCGCGACGCCGGTCCCCGGTCGTGTTCGGTATGCCGTGTGCTCGCCCCACCTCCAGCAGTCGCCTCGCGCGCTCCACCAGTCGGGTGAGTTCGGCGACGCCGAGCTCTCCCACCGGCTGCCACGGGTGCCGGCGCTCGGCGAAGAGGGTCTCGGAGTCGTAGATGGTGCCGATCCCGGCGAGGTTCGTCTGGTCGAGCAGCGCGGCGCCGATCGGCCGCTCGGGGCGCCGGCGCAGGTTGGCCACGGCCCGGCCGGGGTCCCAGTCCGGGCCCAGCAGGTCCGGGCCGAGGTGGCCGACGACGCGGTCCTCCTCGGCGGTGGGCAGCAACTCCAGCATCCCCAGGCGGTGGCCGACGGCGGTCCAACGGGCGGTGCCGAGCACAGCGCGGACGTCGTCGCGGCGGAGCGTGCCGGGCCGGAGCCGGGTGGTGTCCTCGATCCGCCAGCTGCCCTCCATCCGCAGGTGGCTGTGCAGCGTCCGGCCGTCGTCCAACCGGTGCAGCAGGTGCTTGCCGCGGCTGACCACCTCGGTGGTCGTCGCTCCGCGCAGGTCCTGGTCGCCCAGATGACCCCAGCGCAGCTCCGCCCGGGTGAGGGGCTCGCCTGCGAGCGCACGGTGCAGTCCCCGCGCGGTCCGCCATACCGTGTCACCCTCGGGCACGGCAGGCAGCGTCTCACGCGGGCGGCGGGTGCGGAAGCGGCGCTCGGGGCGGGCTCATCGCAGACGATCCCGGCTGCCAGCCGTGAACCAAGCTCGGGCTCGGCAGGCGTGGGCGGCCGGGCGCGCGAGTGAGGGGCGTGTCGGTGGCGTCCCCTAGTGTTGAGACATCAGTTCGAAAGACTCAGGGAGACCACTGGGGGAGGTGGGAGTCGATGACGCAGACGAGGAGCGAGGCGTCCGTGGGCGCGCCGCCCGAGTCGAGTGCGCTGACCGAGTCGGGTGCGCTGCCCGAGTCGGGTGCGCCGCCCGGGACCGCGGAGGTGTTGCGCTGGCTGGCCCGGTTACCGGCGATGGAAGGGGAGGTCGGCAATGCCGAGCGGATCGACCAGATCGCGGCTCTGGAGCGGGTGAAGGCAGCATGCGCGGCGCAGCAGGCGAGGATCACGAGCGCGCTGTACGACTCGCGCCGCGAGTGGGATGCCACGTTCGGCGTGCGCGCAGAGCGGCAGGGGTCGGGCGTCGGGAGCGAGGTGGCCCTGGCGCGCCGGGACTCGCCGCACCGGGGCAACCAGCACCTGGGGCTGGCGCGAGCGCTGGTGCGGGAGATGCCGTGCACGTTGGCCGCCCTGTCGGCCGGGACGATCAGCGAGTTCAAGGCCACGATCCTGGTGAAGGTGACCGCGACCCTGTCGGTGGAGGACCGCAGGCGAGTGGACGCCGAACTGGCTGACCGGATGGGCGAGCTCGGAGCGGCCCGGCTGGAGGCAGCGGCCCGGGCGTGGGCGCAGAAGCTGGACCCGGAGGCGCTGGTCCGCCGCACCCGCGGGGCGACCAAGGACCGGTGTGTGACGGTGCGGCCGGCGCCAGACACGATGACGTACCTGACGGGGTTCTTGCCGGTCAAGCAGGGCATCGCTGCCCACGTGGCGCTGTCGCGGCACGCGGAGCAGCTCAAGGCCGCGGGGGATGAGCGTTCGCGGGGGCAGATCATGGCCGACACGATGTTCGAGCGGCTCACCGGCGCCGCCAGTGTGGACGAGGTCGGCGTCGAGGTACAGCTCGTGATGACCGACCGAGCGCTGCTGGCCGGCTCCAGCGAGCCGGGACGGGTGGTGGGCTACGGACCAGTGCCAGCACAGGTAGCACGGGAGCTGCTCGGTGAGAGGTCGCGGGCGTGGCTGCGGCGGTTGTACACCACCCCGGAGGGGTCGGCGCTGGTGCAGTTGGACTCCCGGCGGCGGGTCTTCGACGACGGTCTTCGGCAGTTCCTGTTGGCACGGGACCAGGCCTGCCGCACGCCGTGGTGTGACGCGCCGATCCGGCACGCCGACCACGTCGAGGCGCACGCCGCCGGTGGGCCGACCTCGGCGGCCAACGGCCAGGGGATGTGCGCGCGGGACAACCAGGTCAAGGAGCAGCCGGGCTGGTCGGCCACCGTCGTGGCGGACGCGCCGCACACGGTGGAGGTACGCACCCCGACCGGACACCGGTACACCTCCACCGCACCGCCGCCGCTCGAGGGGGCCGACCCACCGCAGGACTACGGCGGCGAGCCTTCCCCCGGCGACCGGGCCCGACCGGCCCGACCGGCGCGGCCGCTGGTCGACCTCACCTGGCTGGAGCAGGATCTCGCGGAGCGGCTGAGGGCAGCCTGAGCCAACCTCGCGGCGGCCGGCTGCCGCTCAGGTCCTTGGCAAGACCGGGGCGGACGCCGCACGCTGTTGCTACCCGGAGCCGCAGTCGGGGGCGGCGACTCGTGCCCGCGACTCGTGCCAGCGACTCGTGCCCGAAGGAGTGAGCCCATGACGCCAGATGAGCAGACCGCCTCGGCGACCATCGTCGTGCGTCGCCGCGCGCCCCTGTCGCAGGTGGAGGGAAGCGCCGGTCCGCTGACCTCGGACCAGCTCGGAGACCGCGTCGGCGCCCACCCGGACGACGTGGCGGCCGTCCGCGAGGCGGCGCTGGGTGCGGGCCTCCGAGTGGTCGCCGAGCACGCGTCTTCGCGACGCGTGCGAGTGGAAGGTCCTGCCGACACGGTGCGCGCCTGGGTCGCGCAGACGCCCGCCTCCCTCAGGGACGTGGTCACGGCGATCTTGGGCAGTGAGCCCCCTCAGGCCTTCCCGCGCTCGTTGGTGGCCCTGCCGCATGCCCTCGCCGTCAGCTACACCCCTCTGCAGCTGGCCCAGGTCTACGGGATGCCGCAGGCCGACGGCTCGGGGCAGACGATCGCCATCATCGAGCTCGGCGGTGGTTTCGATCAGTCGGACCTTGACTCCTACTTCTCCGGGCTCGGCCTGGCGACTCCCCACGTCACGTCGGTCGGAGTCGACGGCGGGAAGAACCAACCCGGCCAGGACCCCGCGGGCGCCGACCTCGAGGTGCTGCTGGACATCGAGGTGGCCGGTGCCATCGCGCCGAAGGCCGACGTCGTCGTCTACTTCGCGCCCAACACGGACGCCGGTTTCCTCGACGCCGTGAGTGCCGCGGCGCATGCGGACCCGGCGCCCACCGCGATGAGCATCAGCTGGGGGCAGAGCGAGGACGAGTGGACCGCCCAGGCGCGCACCGCCCTGGACAACGCCTTCGCCGACGCGGTGGCGATGGGGGTCACCGTCACGGCTGCAGCGGGCGACAACGGCAGCAGCGACAAGGACACGTCCGGCTCCGGAGCCCACACCGATTTCCCGGCCTCCAGTCCGCACGTCCTCGGCTGTGGGGGGACCTCATTGCACGCCGCAGACGGCCGGGTCGCTTCCGAGACCGTGTGGGATGACGGCGGGCGGGGTGGCGCCACCGGCGGCGGCGTGAGCGACACCTTCCCGCTGCCGAGCTGGCAGCAGGATGCCGGTGTGCCGCAGCGCGCCGGCGGGGGAACCGGACGCGGGGTGCCGGACGTCGCCGCCGACGCCGATCCGCAGACCGGCTACCAGGTGCTCGTCGACGGCACGCAGCAGGTGGTCGGCGGCACCAGCGCGGTGGCGCCGTTGTGGGCCGGCCTGATCGCTCGGATCGTCCAGTTGTCCGGCACGCGGGTGGGTCTCGCCCAGACGGGGCTCTACGCCGGGGTGGCGCCGACCACAGCGTCACCGCACCTTCGGGACATCACCCAGGGCAGCAACGGAGCGTATGCCGCGGGGCCGGAATGGGATCCCTGCACCGGGCTCGGGGTACCCGACCCGGACACCGCTCCCGCCCTTTCCACCGGAGCCGTCGCTCGCGCCCGGCGGCGCAGCAGCTGACATCCGCGCCCTGCCAGCCGAACCTCCGTCTGGGGAACCGCTGTTCGGGAATGGCTGCTGCACCACCCCAGCGGCGTACCACCGGGCCTCGACACCTCCCTCCTGTCCGCCCCGGGAGGTGACCGACCGACTTGTTGAGTTGGTCTGACTCGATCCGGGCTGCTCCAGCCCACCGGCTGCTCGGCGGCTACTTGGCGTAGAGCATGTCGGCGTCGAGGTGGGCTTCCTTGTGGTAGCTGACGACTCCGATGTGGTAGTCCACCGTGACGGCCGAACCGATCGGATAGCGGCCGGGCCGCGCCATGACCAGCTCGCCGAAGATCTGCGTGGCGCCGTGCCTCGTCAGCGCGACGTCGTGGGGCGGCAGCAGGCTGCCGGGGTAGGAGCCGGTCGGCGGCCAGGGGTACACGCCGCCGACCGGCCAGTGGTTCGGGGCTCCCAGCGCCAGCCGCTTCACGCTCAGGGGACCGGTCTGCACCGTGACGTCGTCGATCGTCAGCGTCTGCTCGGTCGGGTTGCTCAGAACGATCGTGCTCCACACGTAGGGCTGTCCGATCTTCCCCGGCACCGTCATCTGCCCGCCGTGCAAGACCTGCAACGGCCCTCCGGCCAAGCCCTGGACGTGCCACCACACGGCCCAGCCCGAGATCGCCACCAGGACGGCGGCCAAGGTGGCGAGACCCCATCGCCACGGTTCCGTCATTCTGGCGGCCCCGGGGGCGGAGGTCGTTGTCGACGGCATCTGCCTCCCGCCTGTTTCCGTGCGGCCGAGCTCCCTGTGACGAGTGTGGCGCAGGCAGGGGAGTCCGGCAGACGATTCCTCCGTTCGGACCCACCGGAGCGGGGATGGTCCAGTCCGTGTCCCGCACACTCGAGCAGGGCACCCGCCCGGCCCCGTCGGACCCTCACCACCTCACCGGCGCAGGCGCAGCCCGCGGGGCGTGGCGTGGAACCCGGCGTCCGCGAGCGCGGCGACCATCGGGTGGTCGGACCCGAGCACTGCACCACCGTCGGCCTTCTCGACGGTGAGCTTGCCGAGCGCCCCCTCGCGAACGGCCAACGCCAACGCATCGGCGGACGCCTGCAGCGGCCTGGGGTCATCGGTCCACGACAGCAGGGTCTTCCCGCCACGCTCGACGTAGAGCACCAGCTCGCCGTCCACGAGCACGACCAGGGCACCGGCCTTCCGGCCCGGCCGGTGCCCGGTGGCCGTCTCCTCGCGCCGCTCCGGCCACGGCAGTGCGGCGCCGTAGGGGTTGGCCGGGTCGGCCGCGGCCAGGACCACGGCCCCCGGCCCGTCCTCGCGCCCGCCACGACGATCGCCGCCGCCCGACCACCCGCCGCCCGACCACCTGCCGCCCGACCCGGAGGAGCTCGCGCCCGAGCCCCACGTCGCCGTGTCCCACGGATCGGGCTCGGGCTCCGGCAGGGGACGGCTCTGCGCCCGCAGCCGGTCCACGGCCCCGGTGGTCGCGAACTGCGCGGCGCCCAAGCCCTCGACGAAGTAGCCGCGGCGCACCCGCCCCGACTCCTCCGCCGCCGCCAGCACCCGGTAGACCGCGGCGAACCCACCGGCGATGCCCTCGGCCGCCACCGAACCCCGCGTCACGACGCCGTAGCGGTCCAGCAGCACCTCCGCCGTCGCGAGTCCGCGCACCGTGGGATCGGCCTCCAGCTCCGGCAGGAGCGACCACCGCCCGGCGCTCGCCGGCGGTCCGCCGCGTGCGGGCATCGCCGGCCGCCCGGCACCGCGGCGCCCGGCGAGCGCGGAGAGGCCACCGGAGCGACCGGCATACCGGCTCGTGCGCGGCGAGGTTCGCCGCGGCCGGTGCGCGGTCCGCCCGCCACCGAGGCGCGCCCGCAGCGGTGCGAGGGTGTCGTTGCCGACGCGACCGGCCCACACCAGCTCCCACAGGGCCTCGACGAGCTTGCCGTCGGCCACCTGCACGCCGGCGCGCGCGACGGCGTCGGCGAGCGCGCGGAAGAAGTACGCGCCTCCGCCGGCCAGCGTCTCGAGCACCTGCCGGTGCAGGTCGCTCAGCTCCAGCTCCTCCGACGACGGGGAGAGCGTCAGCGCCGCGGTGTCGGCCAGGTGCAGCGAGACCCAGCCGTCGTCGCCGGGCAGCGCCCCGTGCCCCTGCCACAGCACCTCACCGCTGGAGGTCAGCTCGTCCAACAACGCCGGGCTGTATGCCGTCACGCGCCCGGGCAGCACGAGCGTCTCCACCGCGCTGGCCGGCAGCAGCGCACCGGCGAGCTGCTCGACGGCGCGCAGGACGCCTTCGGTGCCGCGCATCCGCGAGCCGACGCCCTGCCAGCCGGGCAGGAACCGGGCGAGGTCCCTCGCCGGGACCGGCTCGACCTCGGCGCGCAGGGCGGCCAGCGAGCGGCGGCGCAGCGTGCGCAGCACCTCGGGGTCGCAGTAGTCAGTGCCGTGCCGCCCGCCACCCGCCTCCAACGGCCGCAGCTCGCCCTCGACCAGCCGGCCCGCGTCGACCAGCCGGCGCAGCGCGTCGGTGGCCACGGCCTGGCCGAGGCCGAACCAGGCCGCCACGTCGTGCGCGGTGAACGGCCCGCGCGAGCGGGCGTAGCGGGCCACCAGGTCACCGAGCGGGTCGGGCACCGGCTCGAGGAAGACCTCCGGCACGCCCACGGGCAGGGCGACGCCGAGGGCGTCGCGCAACCGGCCGGCGTCCTCGACCGCGGCCCAGCGGCCCTCGCCGGCCACCCGGACCCGGATGATGCGCCGGTCCGCCTGCAGACCCGCCAGCCAGTCGCCCAGCTCGCCGGCGGTGGTGCCCTCGACGCAGCGCCGCAGCAGCTCCGGCTCGGACAGCGCTCCGAGCCACCGCAGCAGATCTGCCACATCCTCGGCGTGCCGGCACCGGCGCCCCTCGGCCAGCCGCTGCAGCTCGGCCTCGGTGCGCGCCAACGCCTCCGGGTCGAGCAGGTCACGCAACGCGGCACCTTCACCACGGCCGAGCAGCTCGGCCAGCAGCGACGGGTCGAGCGTCAACGCGGCCGCACGCCGCTCGGCCAGCGGGGAGTCACCCTCGTAGAGGAACTGCGCGACGTAGCCGAACAGCAGGCTGCGCGCGAACGGCGACGGCGTCGCGGTCTCGACCTCGACCATCCGCACCTTCCGCGCAGCGAGGTCACGCATCAGGTCCACCAGCGAGGGCACGTCGAAGACGTCCTGCACGCACTCGCGCACCGCCTCGAGCACGATCGGGAACGAGGGGTACTGACTGGCCACCTCGAGCAGCTGCGCCGAGCGCTGCCGCTGTTGCCACAGTGCCTGCCGCCGGTCCGGCCGCCGCCGGGGCAGGAGCAGGGCCCGCGCCGCGCATTCCCGGAATCGCGAGGCGAACAGCGCCGATCCGCCGATCTCGTTGGTCACCAGGTCGTCGACCTCGTCCGGCTCCAGCCCGATGAGTGACGAGACCTCGGGGGGAGCGGCGCCGTCGAGCTCGAGGTCGGGCAGCCGGAAGACCATCCCGTCGTCGCCGTGCATCGCCTGCACGTCCACGCCGAACCGCTCGCGCAGCCGCGCCCCGACGCACAGCGCCCACGGCGCGTGCACCTGCGCCCCGAACGGCGAGTGCACCACCACCCGCCAGTCGCCGAGCTCGTCGCGGAACCGCTCGACGACGATCGTCCGGTCGTCGGGCACGTAGCGGGTGGCCTCGCGCTGCTCGTCGAGGTAGCCGAGCAGGTTGTCGGTCGCCCACTCGTCCAGCCCGGCCGCGCCGACCCGGGTGCGCGCCGCGGAGCTCTCCAACGCGCCGAGCTCGCGGACGAACGCCCCCACCTTGCGGCCCAGCTCGGCTGGCCGGCCGAGCGAGTCGCCCTTCCAGAACGGCAGCCGCCCGGGCTGCCCGGGCGCCGGCGACACCAGCACCCGGTCGTGGGTGATGTCCTCGATCCGCCACGACGTGGTGCCGAGGGTGAACACGTCGCCCACCCGCGACTCGTAGACCATCTCCTCGTCGAGCTCGCCGACCCGCCGCCCGGGCCCCTCCCCGGAGGCGAGGTACACGGCATACAGCCCGCGGTCGGGGATGGTGCCGCCGCTGGTGACGGCGAGGCGCTGGGCCCCCGGTCGTCCGGTGAGCGTGCCGGCGATCCGGTCCCACACGAGCCGCGGTCGCAGCTCGGCGAACTCATCGCTCGGATAGCGCCCCGAGAGCATGTCGAGCACCGACTCCAGCACCGGTCTGGACAGCCCCGCGAACGGCGCCGCGCGGCGCACCAGCGCCTCCAGGTCGTCGACGGGCCAGTCGTCCATCGCGCACATAGCGACGACCTGTTGGGCGAGCACGTCGAGCGGGTTGGCCGGCACGTGCAGGGCCTCGATGCCGCCGGCGCGCATCCGCTCCACCACCACGGCGCTCTGCACGAGGTCGCCGCGGAACTTGGGGAACACCACGCCCCGCGACACGGCCCCCACCTGGTGCCCGGCACGTCCCACGCGCTGCAGGCCGCTCGCCACGCTGGGCGGGGACTCGACCTGCACCACCAGGTCGACGGCGCCCATGTCGATGCCGAGCTCCAGCGAGCTGGTCGCCACGACCGCGGGCAGCCGCCCGGCCTTGAGGTCGTCCTCGATGAGCCCCCGCTGCTCCTTGCTCACCGAGCCGTGGTGCGCCCGGGCGAGCACCGCGGGCGCACCGCCGGCCTGCCCCGCCTGCCCCATGAGCTCGGCGGGCACGCGCGGCCGGGTGCCCGCGAGCCGAACCTCCTCGGTATGCCGTGTGCTTGCGGGGAACTCGTCGCCTCCGGTAGGCCGTGTGGCCGCGTCGTCCGCGGCGCCCTCCTCCGGCTCGGGCCCGGTGGCCAGCTCAAGGCGCTCGTCCCAGATCTCGTTGAGCCGGGCGGTGAGCCGCTCGGCGAGGCGGCGGGAGTTGGCGAACACCAGGGTCGAGCGGTGGCTGGCGACGAGGTCGACGATGCGCTCCTCGACGTGGGGCCAGATCGAGGCACGGTGCTCGGGCCCCGACGCCGGCCCGGAGAGGTCCTCGGTGACCTCGCCGAGCGCGCCCATGTCGGGGATCGGGACGACGACGTCGAGGTCCCAGCGCTTCTCCGACGGCGGCTGCACCACCGTCACCGGCCGGCCGCCGGCGAGGAAGCGGGAGACCTCCTCCACGGGGCGCACGGTGGCGGACAGGCCGATCCGCTGCGCCGGCCGTTCGAGCAGGGCGTCCAACCGCTCCAGGCTCAGCGCGAGGTGGGCGCCGCGCTTGGTGCCGGCGACGGCGTGCACCTCGTCGACGACCACGGTCTCCACCCCGGTCAGCGCCTCACGGGTGTTGGAGGTCAGCATGAGGAAGAGCGACTCGGGCGTGGTGATGAGCACGTCGCTGGGCCGCCGGGCGAAGGCGCGGCGTTCGTTGGCCGGGGTGTCACCGGAGCGCACGGCGACGGTGACGTCGGGCTTGTCCAGCCCGAGCCGGGCCGCGGCGTGCCCGATCCCCACCAGTGGGGAGCGCAGGTTGCGCTCGACGTCGACGGCCAGCGCCTTCATCGGGGAGACGTAGAGGACCCGGCACCGCCGCAGCCGGTCCTCGGGCGGGGGAGCGGCGCCGATCCGGTCCAGCGCCCACAGGAACGCCGAGAGCGTCTTGCCGGAGCCGGTCGGTGCCACGACGAGGGTGTGGTCGCCGGAGCTGATGGCGTCCCAGGCGCCGACCTGCGCCGGCGTGGGGTCGGCGAAGGCTCCCCGGAACCACTCGCGCGTGGCGGGGGAGAAGCGGTCGAGGACGTCGGCGGTCATGCGTGCTCCAGCCTGCCACCCGGACCCGACACCGCGAGACGGCGCACGTCGCAGGTGGAGTGGACCGAACCGAAGTCGGTCGCGTGGTGAGTTGTGGCTGAGCCGGCGCGGTGGTCGGGGACGACCTCGGTCGCGTCGCGAGTTGCGTCCCGGGGGATGCCGGGTGGCAACCGTTAGGGTCCGAGGTGACCGGTGGCGCGTGGCGAGGAGGAACGGTGAGCGGGACGATCGGCATACTCAACGGGCCCAATCTCAACCTGCTCGGCACGCGCGAGCCGGAGCTCTACGGGCACGAGACGCTCGCCGACGTCGAGAAACTCTGCCGGGACGCGGCGGCCGCCCACGGGTTCGACGTCGACTTCCGGCAGAGCAACCACGAGGGCGTGCTCGTCGACGCGGTGCACGAGATGCGCGAGACGGTCGGGGGCATCGTCGTCAACGCCGGCGCCTACACGCACACCTCGATCGCCCTGCGCGACGCCCTGCTGACCTTCCCCGGGCCGGTCGTCGAGGTGCACCTGTCGAACGTGTTCGCGCGCGAGGAGTTCCGGCACCACTCCTACCTGTCCGACATCGCCGCCGCTGTCATCGTCGGGTGCGGACCGCTCGGCTACCGCTTCGCGATCGACCTCATCACGGCCCGCTGGAGCTGAGCCGGACTGGGTCGGCCCGGGCCATCGGCCGCCCGGCATACCTCACGCGTGTGCGGAGGGCACCCCGGCAGGCACGAAGAGCGCGAGGGCGGCACCGACCAGGGCGAGCGCGGCCGCCACGACGAACGCGACGGTGAAGCTCGCGTGGCTCGGGCCGCCGGCGGTCGTCGCCACGCCGGCCAGCAGGGTGGCACTCACCTGCGCCCCGATGCCGCCGGCGAAGCGGCGCACCGTGGAGTTGAGCGCGGTGGACACCGAGGTCAGCTCGGGAGGCACGCGCTGGGTGACCACGTCACCGCTGGTCTGGATGACCAGCCCCGACGCGGCGCCCAGCACCAACGAGGCGAGCAGCACCTGCCACACGTCGCCGTGCGTGGTGGCGAACAGCGCGCAGGCGACAGCGGCCAGCACGAGCCCCGCCGAGAAGACCCGCCCCGAGGTGAACCGCCGTGCCAGCCGGTCCGACAGCGGCCCCGCCACCAGCTGCCCCAGCGCCGCGGGCAGCAGGTAGATCCCGGTCAGCGTCGCCTCCACCCCGAAGCCGTAGTGCGCCCGGTCGGGCCTGGTCCGCAGCAGCTGGGGCACGAGGAAGAAGCACCCGAACATCGCCCAGCCCAGGCCGACCGTGGCGGCGTTGGCCAGCAGCACCGACCGGCCGCGGAAGACGTGCAGGTCTACCAGCGGCTCGGCCACGCGCGACTCGACGCGCACCCAGGCCGCGCCGAGCGCCACCGCCGCAACCAGCAGCGCGATCGGGCCGGGCCGCAGCCACCCCACCTCCGTGCCCAGGGTCAGCGCGAGCAGCACGCCGACGGTGCAGGTGCCCAGCAGGACCGTGCCCCACACGTCGAGCCGCCCCTGCTGGGTCGTGCGCGAGCGCGGCACGCCCCACACGACCGCGGCCGTGCCGACCGCCACCAGCACCGCGCCCGCCGCGAAGATCACCCGCCAGCTGATCGCCTGGTCCAGCCAGCCGCCGACCCCGAAGCCGAGACCGGTGCCGACCGCGAAGCCGCCGGTGAGCAGTCCGATCGCCCGCGACACGCGCTCGCCGCGGATCTCGTCGCGCACGACGGCGAACGTCAGCGGGAAGACCGCACCGCCGATGCCCTGCACCGCCCGGAAGATGATGAGCACGGCGATGTTCGGTGACAGCGCAGCGCCCACCGACCCGATGAGGAAGGAGACCAGCGTCGCCAGGAGCACCCGCTTGCGGCCGTGCAGGTCGGCATACCGGCCCAGGGCCGGCGTCGCGACCGTGGCGACCATGAGGTAGGCGCTGAGCAGCCACGCCGCCCAGGCCTGGCTGGTGTGCAGCTGCTGCTGGACGGTGGGGATCGCCGGGATGATCGCGGTCTGCTGGAAGGCGAACGCGATGTCGGCCACCAGCAGGACGGTCAGCACCCGGACCGGGGCATGGGTGACTGGCGAGGCGTTGCGGTGCACCGTGCCCACCTACCCGGCCGCGGGTCCGAGGACACCGCCGGTATGCCGGGTGGCCGCGTGGGCGGCACTCGTCCCGGGGCGGCGCTCGTCCCGCGGGCGAGGTTCAGGCCTTGAGCACCACCGCGAGGCCCTGGCCCACGCCGATGCAGATCGCAGCCAGGCCCCAGCCGCCGCCGCGGCGCTTGAGCTCGTGGGCGAGGGAGCCGACGACGCGGGCGCCGGAGCAGCCCAGCGGGTGGCCGATCGCGATGGCGCCGCCGTTGACGTTGACGATGTCGGGGTCCAGCTCGGGCCAGGACTTCAGGCAGGCGATGGACTGGGCGGCGAACGCCTCGTTGAGCTCGACCACGTCGAGGTCGCCCCAGCCGATCCCGGCGCGATCGAGGGCGCGGCCCGCCGCCTCGACCGGCCCGATGCCGAAGACCTGCGGGTCCACCCCGGCCGAGGCCCGGGAGACCACCCGGGCCAGTGGCTCGGGCGAGCCGAGCCGGGACAGGCCGGCGTCGTCGGCGAGGAACATCGCCGCGGCACCGTCGTTGAGCGGGGAGGCGTTGCCGGCGGTGACCGTGCCGTCCTTGCGGAAGACCGGCTTGAGCCGCGCGAGGGCCTCCACCGAGGTGTCCGGGCGGATCCCCTCGTCGCGGGACAGGTCGGTGCCCTCGACGTGGACGATCTCGGCCCCGTAGACGCCGTTGTCCCACGCCTTGGCCGCCTTCTGGTGCGAGGCGACCGCGAAGACGTCCTGCTCCTCCCGGCTGATCGAGAACTGGTCGGCGAGGATCTCCGCGCCCTCACCGAGGGCGACGGTCCACTCCTTGGGCATGTTCGGGTTGACCATCCGCCAGCCCAGCGTGGTGGAGTGCATGGTCTCGTGGCCGCGGGCGAAGGGCTTCTCCGGCTTCAGCACCACCCACGGGGCCCGGGACATGGACTCCACGCCCCCGGCGAGCACCAGCGAGGTGTCGCCGGCGGCCACGGCGCGCGAGCCCTGGATGACGGCCTCCATGCCCGAGCCGCACAGCCGGTTCGTCGTGGCGCCGGTGACCGAGGTCGGCAGACCCGCCAGCAGCGCGGCCATCCGGGCCACGTCGCGGTTGTCCTCACCGGCGGCGTTGGCGTCACCGAGGATGACGTCGTCGATGCCGGCCGGGTCGAGGTCGCCGTGCCGGTCCACCAGCGCGCGCACCACCGTGGCCGCCAGGTCGTCGGGGCGCACCCCGGCCAGCCCACCGGCATACTTCCCGATCGGGGTACGTACAGCGTCCACCACCCACACGTCAGTCATGCCCTTCAGTATCGTCGCTGCGCCTCCACGGCCGTCAGGGCGTCCGCATGCTGCGCATCCGTCGTCCGTGTGAGACTGACGGGCGTGCGGTTGAGCGAGTTCTGGACGCTGATGGACGACGAGTTCGGGCGGAGCTACTCCCGATCCCTCGCCCGCGACCACGTCCTCACCGAGCTGGGGGGCCGCACGGTCGAGCAGGCGCTGGAGGCGGGCGTGCGGCCGCGGCAGGTCTGGGAGGCGCTGTGCGACGCGATGGACGTGCCGCCGGAGCGCCGCCTCGGCAAGGACGTGAAGCCCCGACGGTGAGCGTTTCTTGGGGACATCTCAGCTGTTCCAGCAGCACAAACGTCCCAAAGAAACGACCGGGAGGGGCAGGCGCCGGTAAAGCGTTGGAGTCCTGTCGGCGCCGCTGGCTAGCCTCGGGAACGTGGCCACCGACACCTTCACGACCCGGACGCACGTGCCCATGAGCACGGCCGACGGGTTGATCACCGCCCGCGGGCTGACCAAGCGGTTCGGCGACTTCACCGCCGTCGACGCCATCGACTTCGCCGTGCAGCCGGGCGAGGCCTTCGGGTTCCTCGGGCCCAACGGCGCCGGCAAGTCGTCCACGATGAAGATGGTCGGCGCCGTCTCGCCGGTGACCAGCGGCGAGCTGCGGCTGTTCGGCCTGGACCCGGCGACCCACGGCCCGCAGATCCGCGCCCGGCTCGGCGTCGTCCCGCAGAAGGACACCCTCGACGAGGAGCTCAACGTCCAGGAGAACCTCTGGATCTACGGCCGCTACTTCGGCCTGTCCCGCGCCCAGGTGCGCGAGCGGTCGGTCGAGCTGCTCGACTTCGCCCAGCTCTCCGACCGGGCACGCGACAAGGTGGAGCCGCTCTCCGGCGGCATGAAGCGACGCCTGACCATCGCCCGCTCCCTCATCAACAACCCGGAGATCCTGCTCCTCGACGAGCCGACCACCGGCCTGGACCCGCAGGCCCGGCACGTGCTCTGGGACCGGCTGTTCCGGCTCAAGCGCTCCGGCGTCACCCTGGTGCTCACCACCCACTACATGGACGAGGCCGAGCAGCTCTGCGACCGGCTCGTGGTGATGGACCACGGCCGGATCGTCGCCGAGGGCTCACCGCGCTCGCTGATCGAGCGGTACTCCACCCGCGAGGTGCTCGAGCTGCGCTTCCCCGACGAGGACCACCAGGGGTATGCCGCGCGCCTGGCCGGCGTGGGCGAGCGCACCGAGGTGCTCCCGGACCGGCTGCTCATCTACACCGGCGACGGTGACGCGGCCACCGCCGAGGTGCACCGCCGCGGTCTGGACCCGCTGTCGGCGCTGGTGCGCCGCTCCAGCCTGGAGGACGTCTTCCTGCACCTGACCGGCCGGACGTTGGTGGACTGAGGTGTCCCCCGTCTCGCCGTCACCGACGGCCCCCGGGGCCCGTGCCGCACCCGATCTGGCCGACCTCGCACCGCCGGCCGGGTGGCGCTGGTGGCCGGTCTTCGAGTCGTGGTGGGTGCAGTACCGCCGCGTCTGGATCGGCAGCGTCTTCGGCCGGTTCCTCATGCCGGTGCTGTTCCTCGCCTCGATGGGCCTGGGCCTCGGCAGCCTCGTCGACCGCTCCTCCGGCGGCGTCGGGGGCGTGTCCTACCTGCACTACGTCGTGCCCGGAATCCTTGCCGCCCAAGCGATGTGGACCGCCATGGGGGAGTCGACCTATCCCGTGTTCGGCGCGATCAAGTGGGACTACAAGTACCACGCGATGCTCGCCACGCCGCTGTCCGTGCGCGATGTGCTGATCGGCCACATCGGCTACGTGGTGGTGCAGACCACGTTCGCCTCGGTGGCGTTCCTCGCCGTCGGCACGGCCTTCGGGTCGTGGGTCTCCTGGTGGGCGGTGGCCACCCTGGTGCCGACGACGCTGACCGGGCTGGCCTTCACCACGGCCTGCTTCGCGTTCGTGGCCACGCAGGAGAGCGAGAGCAGCTTCTCCATCCTGTTCCGCTTCGTGATGACGCCGCTGTTCCTGTTCTCCGGGGTCTTCTTCCCGATCGACCAGCTGCCGATCGCGATCCGCTGGGTTGCGTGGGTGATGCCGCTGTGGCACGGCGTCGACGCGGATCGCCAGCTGGCCCTCGGGTCACCGGACTGGACCGTGGTCGGTGGGCACACGGCATACCTGCTGTTCGTCTGCGGGCTCTGCGCGTGGCTCGCGCACCGCGCCCTCACCAAGAGGATGGTCGTATGACGGCCCGCACGCAGGTGCCCACGCCGTCGGTGGGGCTGGCGTCGCGGCTGGCACGGGTGCTACCGGTCCCCGCCGGGGCCGGGCTCGCCCGAGTGCTGGTGCAGCGCAACGTGATGGCGTTCCGGCACGGCTGGATCGCGATCGTCACCGGGTTCGCCGAGCCGGTGTTCTACCTGTTCTCGCTCGGCATCGGGCTGGGGGCGCTGGTGCACCAGGTGACGACGGACGCGGGGCAGCAGGTGCCCTACCCGGTCTTCGTCGCGCCAGCCCTGCTGGCGTCCTCGGCGATGAACGGCGCGATCTTCGACTCGACGTTCAACGTGTTCTTCAAGCTGAAGTACGCCAAGCTCTACGACTCGGTGCTCGCGACGCCGATGGGGCCGCGGGACGTGGCGGTCGGGGAGACGTCGTGGTCGCTGATCCGGGGCGCGTTCTATGCGTTCGCGTTCCTCGTCGTGGCCTGGCTCGCGGGGACGGTGGTGTCGTGGTGGACGCTGCTGGCGCTGCCCGCGGCGATCTTCATCAGCTTCGCGTTCTCGGCCGTGGGCATGTTCGCGACGACGTTCATGCGCTCGTGGGTCGACTTCGACTACGTCACGCTGGCGATCCAGCCGATGTTCCTCTTCTCGGCGACCTTCTTCCCGCTGGCGACCTACCCGGACTCGGTGCAGTGGATCGTGCGGTTGACGCCGCTCTACCACGGGGTCGCGCTCGAGCGGTCGCTGATGCTCGGTGAGATCGGGCCGGGGCTGCTGGTGCACGTGGGCTACCTCACCGTGCTCGGGGTGCTCGGGCTCGTCGGTGCCGCGCGGCGGATCGAGAAGCTGCTGCTGTCGTAGTCCGTTCGGGACGGGTGGCTCGGTCGTTTCGGGGCGGGGCTTCAGCCGTTCCGGTGCGCGGCCTCGTCCATTCGGCCAGATCTTCGCCGCTCGGCTGAACTGGAGGCGTTCCGTGTGGCACTGTCGTGCCGTGAGCGTGCCATTGGCGGGGTTGGCCGGTCGGATGCGGGCCGCGGCGGAGGACTTCCTGGTGAGCCTCGACGAGACCCAGCGCAAGGTGGCGACCGCTGCGTTCGACAGCGACGACCGGCGGCGGTGGACCTACCTGCCCGGACCGCGACCCGGCCTGGCGCTCGCGGACATGACGGTGCGGCAGCGCGGCCTGGCGATGGTGCTGATGGACAGCGGGCTCAGTGCCGCCGGCGCACGGACCGCGCGGGACGTCATGGAGCTCGACGGCGTGCTGCGCGAGCTCGAGCGTGAGGCCGGCAAGGACGGCTGGGACCGTCGCGACCCGCGCAACTACTGGTTCCACGTGCTCGGCGACCCGACCGGCGACGGGCCCTGGATGTGGAAGGTCGGCGGGCACCACCTCGCTTTGCACCTGACGGTCGTCGGTGACTTCGTGTCCGGCTCGCCGCAGTTCTTCGGGGCCAACCCCGCCGTGGTGCCGCGCGGCCCGCGCGACGGCTGGCGCGTGCTCAGCGAGGAGCAGCGCCTGGCCGACGAGCTGGTCGCGGCGCTCGACGCCGACCAGCGGGCGGCGGCCCTGGTGAGCGAGGAGGCGCCGACCGACATCGCTACCCGGCGGGACCCGGTCGCGGCGATCGGGGTCGTGCCGCGTGGCCTGGCGCACGGCGACATGGACGAGGCCGCGCGGCGCCGGCTCGAGGCGCTGGTGCGGCACTACCTGGGCCGGCTCTCCCCGGAGCTGGCCGACGACGCGTGGCTGTCGGTGGCCGACGCCGGGCTGAGCGAGACCACGTTCGCCTGGGCCGGGGAGTGGGACACGAGGCCGGGCCACCCCCACTACTACGCCGTGGCGGGGGCGACCTTCCTGCTGGAGTACGACAACGTGCAGGACCGGGCCAACCACGTGCACTCGGTGTGGCGGGACGTGCGCCACGACTGGGGCGAGGACCTGCTCACCCAGCACCACCAGCAGTCCCACTGACCGCGCGGCGGGTTGCCCTGACGCGCGAGGGATTGCTGCGGCGTGTCGGGGTGCGGATCCCGATCTCGAACTTCTGTTCGGATACGATTGTCCCCATGGGCCGGCCGAGCCAGCACCGATCTCCACAGCAGGCCGCTGGGGGAGCGGGACTGTCGGTGGTCGCGCCTAACGTCTGATCTGACAACGACGTCCAGCACGCGAGTGGCTCGCGCACAACGTGTCGTCCGGCGCAGGTCGAAGGTAGACGGCGGACATCGACGCGGAAAGGCAAGGTGGCAGACATGGCTCGACCGGCACCCGGTGCAGCAGCCGGAGGGAACCGGCAGCTGGGGGACAAGCACAAGTCCCTCGACACGGTGATGGCCCAGATCGAGAAGCAGCACGGCAAGGGTGCGGTGATGCGGCTCGGCGATGAGGTCCGACCCCCGATCGACGTGATCCCGACCGGCTCGATCAGCCTCGATGTCGCCCTCGGCATCGGCGGGCTGCCCCGTGGCCGCGTGGTGGAGATATACGGACCAGAATCTTCGGGAAAGACCACCGTTGCGCTACACGCGGTGGCGAACGCGCAGAAGAAGGGCGGCATCGCAGCCTTCATCGACGCCGAGCACGCGCTCGACCCGGAGTACGCCAAGAAGCTCGGCGTCGACACGGACGCCCTGCTCGTCAGCCAGCCGGACACCGGTGAGCAGGCGCTCGAGATCGCTGACATGCTGATCCGCTCCGGCGCCCTCGACATCATCGTCATCGACTCGGTGGCGGCCCTGGTGCCCCGTGCCGAGATCGAGGGCGAGATGGGCGACAGCCACGTCGGCCTGCAGGCCCGGCTGATGTCCCAGGCGCTGCGCAAGATCACCGGGGCGCTCAGCACCACCGGCACGACGGCGATCTTCATCAACCAGCTGCGCGAGAAGATCGGGGTGATGTTCGGCTGCTTCTCCTACGGCACGCGGGTCACGCTCGCGGACGGCAGCCAGGAGAAGATCGGCAAGATCGTCAACCAGAAGATGGACGTCGAGGTGCTCACCTACGACGCCGAGAAGGACGCGATCGTGCCGCGTCCGGTCACGAACTGGTTCGACAACGGCGTTACTGAGAAGTTCCTGCAGTTCACCGTGGAGAAATCCGGTGGCAACGGCCGCTCTCAGTTCGCCGCCACCGAGAACCACCTGGTCCGCACCCCCGGCGGCTGGCGGGAGGCGGGCGAGATCATCCCCGGTGACCGCGTGGTCACCTCCGAGACGGTCCGGCTCAGCGACCAGCAGTGGCAGGTCGTCCTCGGCGGCCTGATGGGTGACGGTGCCCTCTCCCCGAACCCGCACGGCCGGCACGGCGTGCGGTTCCGCATGGGGGACGGCGCCAAGCAGGTGGACTACCTCGACTGGAAGGCCTCGCTGCTCGGCAACATCCCGCAGACGCGCTCGACCAACGCCCAGGGCGCAGCATTCGTCGACCTCACCCCCTTGCCAGAACTCGGTGAGCTGCGGGAGGTCGTCTACTGGGGCGACGACAAGAAGCACCTCACCGAGGACTACCTCAAGGCGCTCACGCCACTGGCCCTGGCCATCTGGTACATGGATGACGGCTCGTTCACCCTGCGCTCCTTGGGCCGCCAGCAGCGGACGCAGGGCGGCAGCGGGCACATCGAGATCTGCGTCGAGGCGATGAGCCCGGGCAGCCGGACCCGGCTGGCCGACTACCTGCGGGACGTGCACGGCGTGGACTGCCGGGTCGCGCCGAGCGGTGCCGGCGGCAAGGCGGTCCTGACCATGACCACGGCCGGCACCGACCGGTTCCAGCAGATCGTCGCGCCCTACGTCCACCCCACGATGGCCGACAAGCTGCTGCCGCGGCACCAGGGCAAGTTCGCCGTGGAGCAGCAGTTCGTCGAGCCGACGCGGGCTCTGGTTCCGGCCAAGGTGCTGGACGTGCACGTGAAGCCGAAGACCCGCTCGATGCACCGCTTCGACATCGAGGTCGACGGCACGCACAACTACTTCGTCGACGGTGTCATGGTGCACAACTCACCCGAGACGACGACCGGTGGCAAGGCGCTGAAGTTCTACGCCTCGGTCCGGCTGGACGTCCGGCGGATCGAGACGCTCAAGGACGGCTCGGAACCGGTCGGCAACCGCACCCGCTGCAAGGTCGT
>NZ_DASSTI010000013.1:0-24358 GCF_035708005.1 Segeticoccus sp.
CCCAGCTCGGCCCGCAACGGCAGGATGATCCCCAGCCCGCCGCCGAGTACCCACCCCGTCTGCAGCAGGGTCTCCGAGCGCGCGAAGACGCTCGTGCGGACACGGTCCGGCACCTCGTCCTGGATGATCGAGTCGAGGGCCACCTTGCCGAGCTGTTGGCACAGCCCGGCGGTGAGGCCGAACAGCACCGCGGTCAGCAGCCCGAAGAACAGGGCGGTCGCCACGGCGACGACCACGTCGAGCACGAGCACCCCCATGACGATCAGCTGCGGCGGCCGGGTGCGCAGCAGCGCCCCCAGCCCCGTGCCGATCGCGCTACCCACGCCTGCGGCCCCCACGACCAGCGCCAGGAGCAGGCTCGTGCGGTGCTCCCAGCCCGGGAACGGGTGCGTGCGCAGCAGGAACGCCATGAAGATGGTGAGGAACCCCGACAGCGCTCGCAGGCCCACGTTGCACCGCAGCGCGAGCACGACCGCCCGGGTGACGCCGTGGCGCAGCCGGTTGAGCCGCCGCTTGACTGGCTCGAGCACGTCGACGTCGTCCTCCCCCTCGGAGGAGTCGACGCGCGCCGGCAGCAGGATGGCCTGGATCGTGCCGCCGATGAAGACGAGGAAGGCGAAGCGCAGCGTCCACGCCGGCCCGATGAACGACAACCCGGCCGCGATGGGACCGCCGATCGCGCTGCCGGCCAGGCCGGACATGTTCATGCGGGCGTTGGCCTTGACCAGCGAGACCTTCGGGGGAAGGAGGCGAGGTGTGGCGGCTGCGCGCGTGACGCCATACGCCTTGGCCGAGATGAGCACGCCGAGGGCGGCACCGAACTGCCAGTCCGAGCCACTCGCGACCGCGGAGGCGAGCACCCACGCCAAGAAGGCCCGCAGCGCCAGGGTCGCCCCGATCGCCCAGCGGCGGCCGCGGCGGTAGCGGTCGAGGAACGGGCCGATCAGTGGGGCGATGACGACGAACGGCAGCATCGTGAGGCCGAGGAACAGCCCCACCTGCCCGCGGGCCTGGGCCGACGGCACCTGGAAGAACAACGTCCCGGCCATGGCGACCGCCACCGCGGCGTCGCCGGCCGTGCTGACGGCGTTCAGCTCGAACAGCCGCGCCAGGCCTGACTCCCCCGCGCCCTCCGCATGGCTCGCCCGGCGCGCCAACCGGTATGCCGAGTGCGCCCCTCGCCCGGTCACCCGCGCGCTGGCGCGTGCTCCCCTGCCGACGTGCCGCCCGGCGGAGGCGAAGCGGCCGCGGCGCTCCTCCCCGTCCGCCGCCTCCGGGGGCTGGTCGCCAGCAGAGGAGTCACGGCCGTCACGGGAGTCACGGCCGTCATGGGGTTCATGGGAGTCGTGGCGGTCATGCCTGCCTCGCACGTCACGGGCGTCGTGGAGGGAACGGCCCGGCTCGGGCAGCTCGCGCGTGCGCTCGGGGATCGGCCGGGTGGGGGCCTCCCGGCCGGCCGCGGTCGACCCCTCGGGCGGGGCTCCAGGCCGGTCGGACGTCTTCCGGTACCGGTTGTCCGCGCCCCGGGCGGAGCGGTTCTGCGCCCCGGCACCGTCGTGGGATCGGTCGCTGAAGGGCACCCCTCCATCTTGCCGTCTCCGCCCGACAGCGCGGGGGTGCCTCGCGCGCTCCCCCGGGAACTCCACCGTTTCGCAACCCGCTGCCGCTCGCGGGAGGATCGACGGTACGCCCTGACGGGTCCCGCGCCTCAACCCCGCGTATCAACCCCGCGTATCAACCCCGCGCATCTTTGGGACGTTTCCGCTGCTGTGGCCGCCGAAACGTCCCAAAGATCGGCAAGGAGGGGGCCGTCAGGCCTCGGCGTCGGCGTCCGCCGGGACCTCGGCGCCGGCGGCCTCGTCCCGGTCGGCCCACTCCAGCAGCGTCTCCAGCGAGTAGGGGTGGTCGTCGATCCCGGCGTGGACGTCGCCGAGCCGGGCGAACCGGTCCGGCACGGTGGCGATCGTGCAGTCGCCCGGGACGACGTGGTCGACCTCGTCCCAGGTGATCGGGGTCGACACGGTCGCCTCGGGCCGGCCACGCACCGAGTACGCACTGGCGATCGTGTGGTCCCGGGTGTTCTGGTTGTAGTCGACGAACACCGCCGCCGGGTCGCGGTCCTTGCGCCACCACGTGGTGGTGACGTCCTCCGGCATACGTCGCTCCACCTCCCGTGCGAAGGCCAGAGCCGCACGACGAACCTCCGGGAAGCCCCAGCGCGGCTCGATCCGGACGTAGACGTGCAGCCCCTTGCCCCCCGAGGTCTTGGGCCAGCCGACCGCACCCAGCTCGTCGAGCACCTCGTGCGCCACGTGGGCGACCCGGCGGACCCGGTCGAAGGGGCAGTCCGGCATCGGGTCGAGGTCGATGCGCCACTCGTCGGGGCGCTCGGCGTCGGCGCGGCGCGAGTTCCACGGGTGGAACTCGACGGTGGACATCTGCACCGCCCAGATCACCGAGGCGAGCTCGGTGACGCACAACTCGTCGGCGTCCCGGTTGTAGCGCGGGAAGTGCACCCGCACGGTCTGCACCCAGTCGGGCGCACCGCGGGGCAGCCGCTTCTGGTGGACCTTCTCCCCCTCGATGCCCTCGGGGTAGCGGTGCATCATGCACGGCCGCTCGCGCAGCGCCCGGACGATGCCGTCGCCGACGGACAGGTAGTAGCGGGCCAGGTCGAGCTTGGTGGCGCCGAGCTGGGGGAAGTAGACCCGGTCGGGGTGCGTGATCCGCACCGTGTGCTCCCCGACGGTCAGCTCCTCCGCGGGCGTGGCGGCCTTGGCTCCCATCTGCCCAACCTACTGGTGCTCGGGCACACTGGTCAGGTGCTCTCCCTCGAGCTCGCGCTGAGGTTGCAGGACGCCGGCATCACGTGGGACGACCCGGCGCCCGGGGACCGGTTCGTCGTGCCGGTCGAGCAGCTGCAGGACATGGTGTTCGTCCTCAGCGACATGACCACCGAGGTGCACGAGTTCCCCACCGGCCCGCTGATCGGGTTCAACGGCACCACGGAGTGGGCGCTGGACAGCGTCCGCAAGTCCGAGGTCGTCTGGTTGCCGCGAGAGTCCCAGCTCCGCGCGATGTTGGGCGAGGCGTTCGTGCGGCTGGAACCGGTCGGCGACGGGCTGGTCGTGGTCGTCCGTGTCGACGGCGAGGAGGCCCGGCTCGTCGACATCGACGCCGAACGGGCTTATGCCCGAGCGGTGCTCGCCGTCCACGGGCAGCCGGCCTGAGTCACGACGGTGCCACGCGCCCGGGCAGCGGGCACAGGTCGAGGTCGAAGGGCAGCACCTCCGGTGCGGTGGCTTGGGCACGGGCGGCGTGGGACGTCATACGGCGCATGTAGTGCCGGCGGCACAGCACCTCGTACTCCACCACTCCCGCACGTGCCGCGCCGGTGTCGCCGACCACGACCTGCTCACCCTCCACGACCATCTCGCCGTCGAGCACGCGGGCGTTGTGCGTGGCCTTGCGCCCGCACCAGCACAGCGCCTCGACCTGCAGCGGCTGCACGCGGTCGGCGAGCTCGATGAACCGCTGCGACCCGGGGAACAGGCAGGTCCGGAAGTCGGCGGTGATCCCGAACGCGTAGACGTCGATGCCCATCTCGTCGACCAGCCGCGCGAGCTGCTCGACCTGTTCGGCTGTGTAGAACTGTCCCTCGTCACAGATCAGGTAGTCGACCCGTCGCCCGTGCGTGGCCTGTCCCACCACGACGTCCCAGAAGTCGAGCTCCGGGGTGACCTCGAGCGCCGGCGTCGACAGCCCCAGCCGGGAGGACAGCACCGCCTCGCCCGCCCGGTCCCGGCTGGTGAAGAGCAGGCCAGCCAGTCCCCGTGCCGCGTGGTTGTGGTCGGTCTGGAGGGCGAGCGTCGACTTGCCGCAGTCCATGGTCCCGGAGAAGAAGACGAGCTCAGCCACGAGCCCCCACTGTATGCCGTACGCTCGCCGGTCCCAGCCCGGCCACCGGGTGCCCGCTCCTCCGACGTTCAGGCCACGGCGCGAGCGGGCTGGTGCAGCAACGGGATTCCGAGCTCGTCGTCGCTGAGGGAGCCGTGCACCCCGAGCAGCCGGATGATCTGCGGCCGCATGAACCGGGAGTCGACGACCGCGAAGCCGTCGCCCATCGCGATCACGAGGTCGCCGATGCGCGGCACCACCCGGTCGGCGACGGCACCGAACCACCCGAGGGCGACGGCCTCCTCGCGGGTGCGGACCTGCGCACGGTCGCCGACCCGGCCCTGCCAGGTGCGCCGGACGTCCTCGGCCGCGCCCGGCTCGCAGTAGAGCTGCAGTCCGCGCGGCTCGCCGCCGACGAGACGGATGCCCGCAGACAGCTCGGCGTCGTCGGCGAGGTCGATGCGCTGCTCGTGCGGCACGTCGACCATGCCGTGGTCGGCCGTGACGAGCAGTGCCGTGTCTGCCGGCAGGGACCGGGCGAGGCGGGCGAGCGCGGCGTCGATCGCCTCCAGCTCGTCACCCCACTGCCACGACCGGCAGCCGTGGACGTGGCCGACCTTGTCCAGGTCGCCCCAGTAGAGGTAGACCAGCGCCCGCGGTGACCGGCGCAACACCTCGAGGGTGAGGTCGACGCGCTGCTCGAGGCCCGCCGCCGCGGCGAACGACCCGCCCCGCAGCGCGGCGTTGGTCAGCCCCGAGCCGTCGAAGTAGGCCGGGCCGATGCGGGTCACGTCGACGCCGGCGGCCTCGGCCCGCTCGAACACGGTCTGGCTCGGCTGCCAGGCGAACGGGTCCGGCCCCTTCTCCCAGGACAGCTCGTTGAGCAGCCGGTCCTCGCCGGGCACGCGCACCTGGAAGCCGACCAGCCCGTGCGTGCCCGGGGGCAGTCCGGTCCCGAACGTGCCCATGCTCGTCGCGGTCGTGGACGGGAACCCGCAGACGAGCCGCCGCCCCGTCGGCAGGAGGGTCCGCAGGAACGGCGCGTGCCCGCCCCGCTGGATCAGCAGGTCGTGGCCGAGCCCGTCGACGAGCACGACGACCGCGCGACGCGCCTGCGGCAGCTCCAGCAGCCCCCGCTCGGCCGCGGGCCCCTGGGTGAACGGCGGTATGCCGAGCGCGCGCGCCACCGAGGGCAGCACCGTGGCGAGCCCTCCGGCGTCGTAGGCCGGTTCGCTCACGTCCCCTCCCCCGGTCAGTGCCCGATGGCGGTCGACAGCGTCCGCGCGAAGTGCAAGGCCTGGTCCAGCACGTCCTCCCCGTCGACGTCGGCGCTGATCCGCAGCGCAATGTCATCGGCGGTGATGGTGCCCTCGTAGCCGTGGTCGGCCTCGCACGAGGGGTCGCCGCAGGAGGCGGGCACCAGGTCGACCCGGCTGACCGTGCCCCAGCCGAGGGTGACCGTGACCTCACGGCCGAGGGACCCCGGTCGGTAGGCGTCCGGGTCGGTCACCACGTGCGTGAGCATCACCCCGCGCACGGCGTGCAGCGGAACCGTCTCGGAGGTCGCGGTCGCCAACGGCTTGCCGGCCCCCTCGGCGGGGTGGTCGTCGGCGTGCGCGATGACCAGGCGGGTGCCGGTGACCGCCAGCACGGTGATGTGCCGCATGACGGTGTCCTGGTCGAAGGTCGTCTCCTGGTGCACGAGGTGCGAGACCACCGGGTCGCCCGCGACGGCCGCGGCCGTGACGTCGGTGACCAGCGCGGGGTAGTAGCCGGCGCGCTCGATGTCACGGCGCAGGTCGGCCGGGAGCGGGTGGGAGGTGGTCGAGGTCTGACGAGCCATGGTCCTCATCTTCCCGCATCGGGAAGCGCCCTCCGCGCGGTGTCCGTGCGCTGGGGGGCTGGGGCGATGGTGATCTCGGCGCCGAGGACCTCCACCCCGCCGCCGTGGGAGTTGACCGGGTTGAGCACCATGGAGGCCACCTCGGGCACGTCGTCGGCGAGCACCGAGGCCCGGGCGACGAGGTCGGCGAGCGCGTCCCGGTCGACCGGCTGGCTGCCCTTGCGGCCGAACAGCAGCGGAGCGGCCTTGACCGACCCGATCAGCTCGGTGACGTCCACCTCGGTCAGCGGCGGGATGCGGTAGCCGACGTCGTCGAGCAGCTCGGTCGGCAGGCCGGCGATGCTGAACGACAGCACCGGCCCGAACAGCGGGTCCTCGCTGGTCGTCACGACGCACGCGACCCCCGGGGTGGCCATCCGCTGCACCACGAACCGGTCGGCGTGCAGCGGCGCGAGGCGTTCCTGCATCACCTCGAACGCCTCCCGCACGGACGCCTCGGTGCGCAGGTCCACGCGGATCCCGGTGAGCCCAGCCTGGTGCCGCAACAGCGGAGAGACCGACTTCAGCACCACGGGGTAGCCCACCTGCTCGGCGGCGGCGACCGCCTCGTCCGCGGTGCCGGCCGGCAGCGACTGCCACACCGGGATCCCGTAGGCCGCGAGCAGCGCGCGCGCCTCGTCCGGCTGCAGGGCCCGTCCCGCGGGCGAGCCGGCCAGCACCTCGTCGACGATCCGCTCCGCAGCGTCGCGGTCCAGCCCCTCGGGCTGCACCCGGGTGCCGTGGTCGCGGGCACGCCACTCCCCGTAGCGGGTCGCCGCCGCGAGCGCGCGCACCGCATCCTCCGGGGTGCCGTATGCCGGCACGGTGCGTCGGCGCGCCCCCTCACCGGAGGCCTCCCCCGAGAGGGCGTCGGTCACCCCCCGCATGCCGAGGAAGGTCGCCACGCACGGCTTGTCCCCGCGGTCTGCGGCGCGGGCGACGACCCGGGCGACCTCCTCGTCCTGGGTGGCCACCGGCGGGATGAAGCAGGTCGCCACGCTGTCGACGTCGGGATCGTCGAAGGCCGCGTCGAGCGCGGCGGCGAACTCCTCGGCGGTGGCCTCCGAGCGCACCGACACCGGCCCGTGGCTGACCTCCAGCCCCCAGCTGAGGGCAGCGTCCGCGCTCAGCGCACCCAGGGCCTCGGAGTTGCTGACGATCCCGACGCGGGACCCGGCGGGCAGCGGCTGGTGCAGGACGAGCTGGGCGACGTCGAAGAGCTGGTGCACGTTCTCCACCCGGATCACGCCGGCCTGGCGCAACATCGCGTCGAAGGCCTCCGGGCGGGCCCGGCTGACCCGCACCCGGTGCCCCGGGGGCACGCCGTAGGAGGAGACCCCGGACTTGATGACGATGACCGGCTTGGTCCGGGCGAGGTTGCGGGCGATCCGGGAGAACTTGCGCGGATTGCCCATCGACTCCAGGTAGAGCCCGACGGCGTCGGTGGCCGCGTCGTCGATCCAGTACTGCATGAGGTCGTTGCCGGAGACGTCGACCCGGTTGCCGGCGGAGGCGAAGACCGAGATGCCCAGGCCGCGGCGGGTCGCGGAGGCGAGCACGGCGATGCCCAGTGCGCCGCTCTGGGCGAACAGCCCGAGCCGCCCGGCCTGGGGGAACTCCGGCGACAACGAGGCGTTGAGCCGGACCGCCGGGTCGGTGTTGATGAGACCGAAGGAGTTCGGGCCGACCACCCGCATCCCGTTCAGCCGGGCCGTGCGCAGCAGCTCGGCCTGGCGCCGCTGCCCCTCCTCGCCGGCCTCGGCGAAACCGGCCGAGGCGACCAGCAGGTTGCGCACCCCGCTCTCGGCGCAGTCGCGGACCACGTCGAGCACGGACTCCGCCGGCACCGCGATCACGGCGAGGTCGACCGGCTCCCCGAGGTCGCTGACCCGCGCGACCGTCGGGAGCCCGGCCACCTCCTCGGCGTCGTGGTTGACCGCGTGCACGGTGCCGGTGAACCCGCCCTCGACGAGGTGCTGCAGCAACCGGGCGCCGATCGCCCGCTCACGGCGGCTGGCCCCCACGACCGCCACGGAACGTGGCGTCAGCAGCCGGCCCACCGACACCGACTCGGCGCGGTGCTCGCGGGTCATCCGCACCGCCTGGCTCTGCTCGGTGGGCTTGACCTGGAAGGAGACGGTGATGACCCCGTCGTCGAAGCGGTGGGTCACCTCGTAGCCGGCGTCGGCGAAGACCGAGATCATCCGGCGGTTCTGCGGCAGCACGTCGGCGACGAACCGCTCGACGCCGGCCTCGCTGGCGATGGCGGCGAGGTGCTCGAGCAGCACCGAGCCGAGCCCGCGCCCGTGGAAGGCGTCGGAGATGTTGAACGCCACCTCGGCGGTGCGTCCGGCCGGGGTGTCCGGCGCGTCGAGCCGGTCGTAGCGGGCGATACCGATGATCTCGCCCTTCACCTCGGCGACGAGCGCCACCCGCTGCAGGTAGTCGACGTGGGTGAACCGCTCGACGTCACGGTCGCTGAGCCGCCGGATCGGCGCGAAGAAGCGCAGGTAGACCGACTCGGCCGACTGCCGGGCGTGGAAGCGGTGGATGGCCTCCGCGTCGGCCGGCGTGATCGGGCGGACGTGCGCCACGGAGCCGTCCCGGAGCACGACGTCAGCCTCCCACTGGTGGGGATAGCCGGCGGGGAGTGCGCTCTCCGCGGTCGGGTCGGGCGGGGTGGTCACTGGCACAGGATGGCACGCCGGACCGACCTGCCCGGGCCGCGCGGGCTCAGGACGCGGGCGAGGCCGACGCCAGGAAGGAGACCTGCTCCCAGTGCTCGCCGTTGTCGACGCTGCGCCAGTAGCTGTTGTCGCTGCCGGAGAGCGCGTAGAACTCGCTGCCGCCGGGGGCGCCGACCCACAGCCAGCCGCCACGAGCGGCCGGCGGGCGGGCGGGTGCGTGCCACGTGCTCCCTCCGTCGTCGCTCACCTGGAGAGGCGTCGTGCGGGCTCCCCCCTGCGGGGACCGCACGGCGGCCGCGACCAGGTGCCGGTCATCGGAGGCCGCGAGCGACACACCGCGGCCGGCCGGCAGGCGCAGCCGGTCACCGACCACCTGCCAGACCTGCCCGTCATCGAGGCTGCTCTGCACCTGCCAGACCGTGGGGCCGCCGCACAGCGCGAAGACCGTGGGCTGGCCGACCGGGTCCGCGGACGGCGCGAGCGACTGCAGCGGCGAGCCGGCGCAGCCGGGCGACCCGTTGAGTGGAGCCAGCCCCCCGTTGACCAATCGGGCCGCTCCGATCGGCGGCTGCGGCACCACGGCCCAGTCGGGCACGAGGTAGACGCGGCCACGCTGGGCGTAGAGCTGTGCCCCGGCCAGCACCCCGCCCTGCGGCTCGGTGGCGATCGGCTCGTTGATGCCGTTGGCGGTGATGGAGACCCGGCTCAGCTGCAGGACGCCGCGGCACAGCCCCTGGCTGTCGCAGCCGCTGGTCGTGGCCACCGACACCTGGTAGCCGTCGGTCTCCAGGTCGACGACGTTCTGTCCGGGGTGCGGGTAGTCGTGCCAGGTCTGTCCGCCGTCCCGGGTGATCTTGAGGCCGCCGCCGTAGACCCAGCCGATGCCGGGGTTGGCGAACCGCACCTGGGTCAGCGCGTCGGGGGGCGGCACCCGCCCCGGCTGACCGGAGGACGTGCCCGCCTGCTCCGAGGTGAAGACGTGGACGGTGTGCCACGTGAGGCCGTCGTCCTGCGACCCCACGAGGGTCGGGCAGCGCCGGTCGCCGCAGTCGCTGGAGCCCATGGCGTAGAGGTAGCCGCCCCCGGAGTTGCTCAGCGAGGTCGCGGTGAACGAGTTCGGCACCGGGGTCTCGGGCTGGGGGCTGGGGGCCGGCGGCCCGGACGCCGTGCCGGACGACGTGGGCCGGGGTCCGACCGAGGCCGTGGTCGGAGGCGGCGCGGCGGTCCGGTGCTGGCTGTGCGAGGGGCCGGAGGTGGCCGCGGTGACCTCCGGTGAGGGGGTGAACCGGCCGCCGGTCACGATCGCGACCCCTGCGACCGCCCCGACCACGGCCGCGGCGGCCGCCCCCGCCACGTAGCCGGTCCAGCGCCACCGGTGCGGACGCTGGGACTCGCGCACGATGCGCTGCCACCGCAGGTCGCCCGCCGGCTCCTGGCGCACATCGGCCCGCTCCCGGGCGAAGAACCGCGCCACCGGGTCGGCCGGGTCGTCCTGCCAGTGCTCCTCCTCCCAGCGCTGGTCGCGCGAGCGGTCCTCAGGCCCGGGGGTCATCGCACCTCCTCCAGCAGGGCAGCCATCCGGCCGCGGGCGTCATACAGGTCACGCTTGATGGTTCCTTCCGACTTGCCGAGCTGGCGCGCCACCTGGGCCACGGACAGGTCGGCGTAGTAGTGCAGGAGCACCGGCATCCGCAGCCGCTGCGGCAGGCTCTCCACGGCGTCGCGGACGGTCAGTCGGGTGGCCGGGTCGAGGCCGGGGTCGGGTGCGCGGTCCGGGTCCTCCCGGCCGGCCTCCATCCGCTCGTAGGCGCTCGCCTCCCGGCCCCGCTTGCGCCAGTGGTCGCGGACCAGGTTGGCCACCGTGGCGTAGAGCCAGGCCCGCGGCTCATCGACGGTCCCCCAGTGGCGCAGCAGTCGCACGAACGCCTCGGTGACGATGTCGTGGGCGAGGTCGGGGTCGCTGACCAGCTTGGTGGTCCAGCCCACGAGCATGCCGTAGTGCGCGTCGTAGACCTCCCGGACCGCACCCTCGGCCGACACGTGCGCCGACCGGGACACCACCACTACGCCGCTCCCCCTCTGCCGGGTACGGGGCAGGCCACCGGCCACCGCTGTCGTCACGTCTGTTGTGACGACGCTACAACCGCTGTGGTTGGCGTGGATTTCCCCCCGTACGCCCTTGCGCGGCTGGCTAGGGTCGGTCCATGACGACTGCCGATGCGCACCAGCTCTTCCGCGACGCACGAGACCGGCTCCTGTCCACCCGCACGGACCAGGCCCGCGCCGTCGCCGACTACGTGCCCCCGCGCCCCGCCGAGTTCAACTGGGCCCTGGACTGGTTCGACCGGGTCGCCGCGACCCCGGAGACCGGGCAGCGCGCCGCGCTGCGGATCATCGACCAGGGCGGCTCGGGCGGTTCCCCCTCGGTCGAGCAGACCATGACGTATGCCGAGATGTCCCGTCGTTCCTCCCAGGTCGCCGCCTGGCTGGCGCACCTGGGAGTGCGCCGCGGTGACCGGGTACTGCTCATGCTCGGCAACCAGGTGGAGCTGTGGGAGACCCTGCTGGCCTGCACCAAGCTGGGCGCGGTCGTCATCCCCGCGACGACGCTGCTCACCTCGGCCGACCTGCGCGACCGCATCGACCGGGGCGCGGTGCGGCACGTGGTGGTCGGCGCCGACGACACGGCCAAGCTGGCGGACGTGCCCGGCGACTACACGCGGGTCGCGGTCGGCGAGCGCAGCGGCGGCGAGGGCTGGACGGCATACCGCGACGCGCAGTCGTTCGAGGGCGAGTTCACGCCGGAGGGCACGACGAGAGGTGACGACACGCTGCTGCTCTACTTCACCTCCGGCACCACGGCGCAGCCGAAGCTGGTCGAGCACACGCAGACGTCCTACCCGGTTGGTCACCTCTCGACGATGTACTGGATCGGGCTGCAGCCGGGCGACGTGCACCTCAACATCTCCTCCCCCGGCTGGGCCAAGCACGCGTGGAGCTCCTTCTTCGCGCCGTGGAACGCCGAGGCGACAATCCTCGTGGTGAACCAGCCGCGGTTCGACGCGGCGGCACTGCTGCAGGTGATGGCCGATGAGGAGGTGACGACCTTCTGTGCGCCCCCGACGGTCTACCGGATGCTCATCCAGCAGGACCTGGCCGCGTGGAAGGACCGGCTCTCGGTGCGCGAGATGGTCGGCGCGGGTGAGCCGCTCAACCCCGAGGTCATCGAGCAGGTGCGCACGTCGCTGGGCAGGACGATCCGTGACGGCTACGGCCAGACCGAGACCACGGCCCAGGTGGGCAACTGCCCGGGGCAGGAGCTGGTGCTCGGGTCGATGGGGAAGCCGCTGCCCGGCTACGACGTGGTGCTGCTCGACCCGGTCACCGGGGAGGAGCGCACCGGGCCCGGCGAGGAGGGCGAGCTGTGCCTGCGCCTGGACGGGCCGGGCGGCCGGCCGGTCGGGCTGATGACCGGCTACCACGGTGACGGCGGGCGCACGGACGAGGCGATGCGGCACGGCGCGTACCACACCGGGGACGTCGCCGTCCGCGACGATCGCGGCTACATCACCTACGTCGGCCGGGCCGACGACGTCTTCAAGGCCTCGGACTACCGGATCTCGCCGTTCGAGCTGGAGTCGGTGCTCATCGAGCACCCGGCCGTGGCGGAGGCCGCCGTCGTCCCGTCACCGGACCCGACGCGGTTGTCCGTGCCGAAGGCATATGTCGTGCTCGCGACCGGGCACGAGCCCACCAAGGAGACCGCCGAGCAGATCCTGCGCTACGCCCGCGAGCACCTGGCGCCCTACAAGCGGATCCGCAGGATCGAGTTCGGTGAGCTGCCCAAGACGATCTCGGGCAAGATCCGGCGGGTCGAGCTGCGCGGCCGGGAGGACACCGCCCACGGCACGGGTGACGACGTCACCGTGCGGGCCAGCGAGTTCGAGTTCTGGGAGAGCGACTTCCCCGACCTGAAGGCCTGACGCCTCGGTGGGCTGGGATTACCCGGCCGGTGTCGTCGCGGCCTCGGGCGTCTGCGCGCGCCGCAGCATCCGGGTCACGACCGCGACGAACAGGAGACCAACGGCCACGACGACGGCGGTGAGCAGCGTCATGGCCGCCCAGTCCTGCCGGAACGCCTGCGGCACCAGCCTGCTCGGCACGGCCACGACACCGACGAGGGCACCGAGCAGGCCGAGGTAGGTGCCGATCATGTTGGCGGCGTGCCGAGGCACGTTGCCGCGGCGGGCGTGCCACAGGCCAAGGCTGAGCGTGACGATCGTGAGCACCGACAGTGCATGGATCCAGCTGAAGCGGCCCGGCCGCAACTGCTGGATGAAGAACGACGAGAACGCCGTGAAGTACATGAGCCCCACCCAGACCCGGCCGATCAAGCGGTGTGGTCCGTCCCCGCGGCGTCGCCGGAGCACGTTCACGGCACCGAGGACGAGGGCGAGGGTGGCGACGACGGCGTGCGTGCCGACGAGCACGCTCCAAGCATGGGCGGTGGCGATCATGGCGGGCCCCCGAGTGGGTGCGGCGGCACTGGGCAGTGCCTCGTTGGATAGTCCTACTACCCAAACCTAGCCGGTCCGCCCGCCCGGCGGAAGGCCCGCCCGGTGGCGCGCTGCTGAGCTGGTGGGCTACTCGTCCGGCGGCTGTTCGTGCCGCATCTGCTCCCGGCCGCGGTCCTCGCGCTCCTCGCGGTCCATCTGCGGACCACCGCCGATGCGCTCCAGCGTCCCCGGATCGGGCGGCGGCGCGTCCGTCGCGGCGATGTCCTGGTGGTGCAGGTCGAAGGCCGGCCGGTCGGAGCGGATCCGCGGGATGGAGTCGAAGTTGTGCCGCGGGGGCGGACAGGAGGTGGCCCACTCCAGGCCACCGCCGTAGCCCCACGGGTCGTCCGTCTCGACCTTGGGGGCGTTGCGGTGGGTGATCCACACATTCCACAGGAACGGCAGGGTGGAGGCGCCCAGGATGAAGGCGCCGATGCTGGAGATGTCATTCATCCACTGGAAGTGGTCCTCGGGCAGGTAGTCCGCGTAGCGCCGCGGCATGCCCATCACGCCGAGCCAGTGCTGGATCAGGAAGGTGGTGTGGAAGCCGATGAACAGCATCCAGAAGTGCACCTTCCCCCAGAACTCGTCGAGCATCTTGCCGGTGAGCTTGGGCCACCAGAAGTAGAAGCCGGCGAACATGGCGAACACCACCGTGCCGAACACGACGTAGTGGAAGTGCGCCACGACGAAGTAGGTGTCGGTGAGGTGGAAGTCCAGGGCCGGACTGGCGAGGATCACCCCGGTCAGGCCGCCGAACAGGAAGGTGACCAGGAAGCCGAGCGACCACAGCATCGGTGTCTGGAACGTGATCGAGCCGCGCCACATCGTGCCGATCCAGTTGAAGAACTTGATGCCCGTCGGCACGGCGATCATGAAGCTCAGCACCGAGAAGAACGGCAGCAGCACCTGGCCGGTGGCGAACATGTGGTGCGCCCACACGCCCATCGACAGCGCCGCGATGGAGATCGTCGCGAAGACCATGCCCTTGTAACCGAACACCGGCTTTCGCGAGAAGACAGGGATGACCTCGGTGATGATGCCGAAGAACGGCAACGCGATGATGTAGACCTCCGGGTGCCCGAAGAACCAGAACAGGTGCTCCCACAGCATCGCCCCGCCGTTCTCGGGGACGAACACCTGCGCGCCGAGGATGCGGTCCGCTCCGAGCCCGAACAGCGCGGAGGCCAGCACCGGGAAGGCCATCAGGACCAGCAGCGACGTGACGAGCGTGTTCCACGTGAAGATCGGCATCCGCCACATCGTCATGCCCGGCGCCCGCATGCAGATGATGGTCGTGATGAAGTTGACCGCGCCCAGGATCGTGCCGAAGCCGGTCATGATGAGCCCGAAGTCCCACAGGTTGCCGCCCAGGCCGGGACTGTAGTCCGGTCCGGACAGCGGGTTGTAGGCGAACCAGCCGAACGCAGCGGCGCCGTCCGGCGTCAGGAAGCCGGAGACGACGATGAGGCCGCCGAAGAGGAACAGCCAGTACGACAGCATGTTCAGTCGCGGGAACGCGACGTCGGGCGCACCGATCTGCAACGGCATGATCGCGTTGGCGAACCCCGCGAACAGGGGCGTGGCGAACAGCAGCAGCATGATCGTGCCGTGCATCGTGAACAGCTCGTTGTACTGCTGCGGGTCACGGACGATCTGCAGCCCCGGCTCCCACAGCTCGGCGCGGATCAGCATGGCCATGATGCCGCCGAGCAGGAAGAAGCAGAAGGTGGTGGCGAAGTAGAGGTTGGCGATGACCTTGTGGTCGGTCGTGGTCAGCCAGTAGCCGATCTTGGCCCCTCTGCGGTGCTCGCGATAGGCGCCGGTGTGCGAGAGACCGGGATGTTCCAGGATCGCCACGAGGGGACCTCCTCCAGTGCGCCGTGGTGCGGCACCCGCTTCCGCCCGTGGTTGACCTGGCGCGCGCCGACCTGCTGCTCCAGCATCGCCCATGCTCGTGCAGCTCGGGAAGATCCGCACGTGCAAAACGCAAAAGATCTCCCGAAAGCCGGCACGAGCCCGCGCGAGGGGGTCAGGAGGCCAGCGTGAGCACCACCTTGACGTCCTCCTCCTGCGCGGTGAACGCCTCGGCGAACTTCTCCAGCGGCACCCGCCGGGAGACCAGGCGCTGCAGCCAGCTCGTGTCGGCCTTGCCGAGGGCCTCCGCCGCCGCCTTCCAGTGGTCGACGTTGGCGTTCACCGACCCGAAGACCGCGTCGTTCTCGAGCACGATCTCGCGGTTCAGGGAGCCGGCGTCCACCGAGATCGACCGGCCGATGCCGGAGATGCCGGTCAGGCACACCAGCCCGTAGGACGCGTTCGCCGCCATCGCACCGAAGACGAGCTGGCCCACGCCGGTGCACTCGATGATGATGTCCGGCTTCACCTTGTCCGTGGCCGCGTCGAGCCCGTCGTGGTGGTAGGTCCCGCCCAGGTCCGCGACGAGCTGCGGCTTGGGGCCGCTGGTGACCTGGTCGAGCACGTGGACGTCCAGCCCGCGCTGGGCGCCCAGCAGGGCGGCGAGCAACCCGATCGGTCCGGCGCCGGTGACCAGCACCGACGTCGGCTCGAACCATGCCCGCGCGCCGATCTTCTCCACCTGGTCCCAGGCCTTGGCCACGACGCTGGTGGGCTCCATGAGCATGCCCACCTCGGACAGTCCCGGGTCCAGCTTGATCGCGTAGTCCGGCTCGACCGTCCAGGCCTCACTGGCGTAGCCGTCCAGCTCCTTGATGCCGCGCTCGGTGTACTGCCCGTTGCGGCACATGTCGAACTGGCCGTGGGCGCACGCCCCGCAGGGAACCGGGTCCGGGCGCCGCACGACGCCGGCGACCAGGTCACCAGCCGCGAAGCCGCTGCCCTGCGGCGCCTGCCGCACGCGGCCGAGGGACTCGTGCCCGATCACGAGCCGGTCGCGCCCCGGAGGCGCCCAGCCGTAGTCGCCGGCCGCGAGCTCCTTGTCCGTCCCGCAGACGCCGACGGCGAGTCCGTCGACGAGCAGCAGGTCGTCCGACGGCTCGGGGTCCGGCACGTCGGTGACGGCCAGCGAACCCTTCGACTTCGGCTGCAGGGTCAGTGCGCGCATCGCTCGGGACTCCTTCGTTCGGCATCGCTTGACACGGCGCCGACGGGTCCACGCGGCGCCCCTCGCACACTAGCGCCGGGGCGCGGCCCCGCCCGCCCTCAGGGGCGCCGGTGGACCAGCAGCGGCAGCACCCGCGCAGCCCCCGCCCGCCGCAGCAGCGCCGCGCCGACGGTCACCGGCCACAGCGTGGAGCTCGCGTCGACGACGAGCAGCACGCACCGGCCGGCCACGGAGACCGGGTCGTCCAGGTGCACGACCTCGCGCCACTGTGCCGCCTCCGCACCCGAGCCCAGGTCCGGGCCGGGCACCGCGCCGGTGACCGAGAGCGAGGCCCGGTCGAGCCGGCCCACGGTCGCCAGGTGGTCGGCCAGGGAGACCACCAGCCGCGGCCGTCCGGCGGCCGGCAGCCCGACCACCACCTCCGGCCGCGCCGCCCACTCGCGCCGCCACCGGCTGAGCGTGCGCACCCCCGCCTCGAGCAGATCCGGCGGCGCCTCGAGGTCCGCGGCGTCCAGGCGGCGCACCAGTTCGCGCCACTCGGGCGCATCCCGCAGCACGAGGACCCGACCGGGGTCGGCCAGCTCCCCCGCCGGGATGCGCCCACGCGCGCCGAACGCCCCGCCCGGCCACATCTTGCGCGGGTCCAGCAGGTGGTCCCCGTCACGCAGCGCCTCGGTGACCCGGCGGACGGTCTCCGTCTGCGGCCGCTCGGCGAGGCCGTCCGGCAGCCGCCCGAGGCACACCGAGCACCGGCCGCAGGGCTCGGCGCCCTCGTCGTCGAGCGACTCCTGCAGCAGCTGCATGAGGCAGCGCGCCCCGCGGGTGTAGTCCCGCATGATCGCCGCCTCGCGCCGCCGGGTCGCCACGATCCCCTCGTAGTGCTTGTGCGGGTAGCTCCACGGCTGCCCGGTCGCCAGCCAGCCGCCGTCGACGCGCTGGACCACCCGGTCCACGGCCAGCTGCTTGAGCATGAGCTCCACCCGACCGCGGCGCAGGCCGGTCTCCGCCTCGAGGGAGGGGACGCTGGCAGGTGAGCTCTCGGCATACCCCTGCAAGGCGGTGAGCAGGCGCGCGACCTGGTCGGGGTCGGGGATGGTGGCCGTCGCGAAGTGGTCCCAGACGCCCTCGTCCGCCCCCGACGGCAGGAGCGTGACCAGCGCATGGTCGATGGCGCGGCCCGCACGGCCGACCTGCTGGTAGTACGCCACCGGGGTCGGCGGCGACCCCAGGTGGACGACGAACCCCAGGTCGGGCTTGTCGTAGCCCATCCCGAGCGCCGACGTGGCCACGAGCGCCTTGACCTCGTTGCGGCGCAGCTCCTCCTCCAGGCGCACCCGCTCGTCGGGGTCCAGTCCCCCCGTGTATGCCGCCACGCGGCAGCTCTGCCCGTGCACCTCCCGCAGGACCTCGGTGAGCCGCTCCGCGTCGGCCACCGTCAGCGTGTAGACCACCCCCGAGCCCGGCAGCGACGGGAGGTGGTCGACCACCCACGCATAGCGCTCCACCGGGTGCATCGACGGCACCACCGCGAGCTGCAGGCTGCGCCGCCCCAACGGCCCCCGCAACACCGTCGCCTCCTCCGAGAGCTGGTCAGCGACGTCCTGCGTCACCCGCGCGTTCGCGGTTGCGGTCGTGGCCAGCACGGGCGTGGCCGGGTTGAGCTCGCGGAGCAGGTCGGCGACCCGCCGGTAGTCGGGCCGGAAGTCGTGGCCCCAGTCGGAGACGGCGTGCGCCTCGTCGACCACGAGCAGGCCCAGCCGCCCGGCGAGAGCCTCGAGGACCCGCCGGCCGAACGCGGGGTTGGCCAACCGCTCCGGCGACACCAGGAGCACGTCGAGCTCGCCCGCGAGCAGCCGCCCCTCGACCTGCTGCCAGTCGTCGACGTTGGCGGAGTTCACGCTCGCGGCCCGCAGGCCGGCCCGCTCGGCGGCGAGCACCTGGTCGCGCATGAGGGAGAGCAGCGGGGACACGACCAGCGTGGGGCCGGCTCCGGCCGCGCGGCCGATCGCCGTGGCCGCCCAGTAGACGGCGGACTTCCCCCACCCCGTGGCCTGCACGACGAGGACCCGCGCACCCGGCCGACGCAGCGCCCGGATGGCCTCCCACTGGTCCTCCCGCAGGGACGCCTCGGGACCGGCGAGAGCAGTGATGACGCGTTGCGCGACAGACTCGTCAACACTGGTCAAGGATTCGGTCAACTCGGTCACCATTCGAGAGTATTCGCCCCCTTCGTGTTGCCATTTCGTGACATTCGTGTTGGGCTGAATGAGCGTGGTTCAGCAGCGAGCCACCTTCGCAGAAGCATTTCTTCCGGAGGTATCGCTGTGACGGCTTCTCCATCCATCGACATCTCGACCACCGCACCACAGACGTCTGACAGGCACGTTTCGGACGGGGTCGACACCCGTGTCCAGCCCTGGGAGGGCGACCCGGGCACGCTCACCGTCGAGGACCGTCTGGCCGAGGCCGCCGAGGTCACTGACGCCGAGCGCGAGGAGATCCTCGCCGAGGTCATCGTCGACCAGCTCCCACTCGCCCGCAGCATCGCGGCGCGCTACCGCGACCGCGGGGAGCCGCTGGAGGACCTCGTCCAGGTCGCTTCGATGGCCCTCGTGATGGCGGTCAAGCGCTATCGCCCCGGGCACGGGGTCTCGTTCTCCGCCTTCGCGGTCCCCACGATCACCGGGGAGCTGCGCCGGCACTTCCGCGACCACGGGTGGTCCATCCGGCCGCCCCGCCGCGTGCAGGAGCTGCGTCCGCGGCTGCGTCAGGGCATTGAGGACCTGACCCAGGAGCTGCACCGGCCGCCGAGCGTGGCCGAGCTGGCCGAGCACCTCGACGTGCCGGCCGAGGAGATCCTGGAGACCCAGTCGGCCACGACGTCCTACCACAACCTGTCCCTGGACGGGCCCGTCCGCCAGTCCTCCGGCGACGACGTCTCCGCCTCGCTGAGCGACACCGTCGGCGCCCCGGATGACGGGTTCGAGCTGGTCGTGGAACGGGTGTCGGCGGCCCCGCTGCTCGCCAGCCTGTCCGAACGGGACCAGCGCGTGCTCGCCCTGCGCTACTTGGACGGGTGCACGCAGCAACAGATCGCCGACGAGATCGGGGTCACCCAGATGCAGGTGTCCCGGCTGCTGAGTCGGTCGCTGCAGCGGCTCCAGGCCCTCGCGGCGCAGGACTGAGGTCAGGGCACAGGACTGACTCGGCACACGACTGACTCGGGACTGAGCGAGGCCGGAAGTTGGGCGGGGCAACAGGCCTGAGCCGCCGCTGACGCGCCCCGCTCAGGCAGGTTCGTCCTGCGCCGGGCTCGTCCTGCGCTCCTGCTGGTCCAGCAGGGCCGCCTCCTCGAGCGTCGGGGCGAGGCCCCCCAACCGCGCCGGCAGGAAGACTCGCTCGTGGCCGGTCAGCGGCGGGTACTCCTCCTGCTCCCGGTGCAGCATGCCGGTCATCTGCTCCCGCAGGGACGCAGTGACCTCCTCGGCGTCGCTGCCCCGAGGTGGCGTCAGCGGCTCACCGACCGTGATGCTGATCGGTATGCCGGTCCGCCCCAGCCGCTTCGGGTGACCCTTGGTCCACACCCGCTGCGACCCCCACACGACGGTGGGGAGCAGCGGTACCTTCGCGGCCAGCGCCATCCGCACGGCGCCGCTCTTGAAGTCCTTGAGCTCGAAGGACCGGGAGATGGTCGCCTCCGGGAAGACGCCCACGATCTCGCCCTCGCGCAGCGCGGTGAAGGCCTGCCGGAACGAGGAGGCCCCCGCCTCACGGTCGACGGGGATGTGGTGCATGCCGCGCATGAGCGGCCCGCTCACCGGGTGCCGGAAGACCGACTCCTTGGCCATGAAGCGCACGAGGCGACCGGCCGGACGGGCCGCCAGGCCGGCATACGCAAAGTCCATGTAGCCGATGTGGTTGATGACCATCACCGCACCACCGGTGGTGGGCACGTGCTCGCTGCCGCGGATCCGGAAGCGCAGGCCCTCGGCCGCGAACAGCGCGCGGGCGAAGGCGATCACCGACGAGTAGACCGGTTCCATGCCCCAACCGTAGAGGCAAGCCGCCGCGTGGTCGCACCGTGCGTGGGCGCGTGCCGATCGCCGGCTGGTGCTCACAGCGTCGCCGGACACCCTGTTGGCGTTACATAGTTTTGCTATGTATTATCTCCCCATGCCTTCCGCCCGTCTGGTTCCCCGCGTCGCCGGCGACCCCGGTGACGGCGGTGACCGCGGCACCCTCGGTCTGGAGCTGCTCGACACGATCGCGCGGCTGTCCCGCTGGGCGACCAGCCGCGCCGACTTCGACGTCGCTCCTGCACAGGCCCGCCTCCTCGCGCACGTTCAACAGGTCGGCCCGGCACGGACCGGGGACCTCGCCCGTGCCGACCACTGCACCCAGCCCACGATGACCGGACAGCTGCACCGGCTCGAGCAACAGGGGTGGGTGCGGCGACTGTCCGACCCGACCGACGGCCGGGCCAGTCTCGTGGAGATCACCGACGAGGGCCGCCGCGCCCTGGGCGAGGTCCGCGCCGCACGAGAACGGGTCATTGCTCCCCTGCTCGCCCAGCTCTCCAGCGAGGAGAGGCAGCAGCTCAGCCAAGGGCTGGCCGTCGTCCAGCGGCTGATGACCTTCGAGCCCGACCAGGCCTGACCCCTCCCCCACCCACCACCCTCTCCAAGGAGCCGCGCCGCACATGTTGCGCCAACCCAAAGCCGTTCTCGCCGTGGCGTTTGCCTGCGTCATCGCCTTCATGGGAATCGGCCTCGTCGACCCCATCCTCAAGCCCATCGCCGACGAGCTCGGCGCCAGCCCCTCCCAGGTGTCGCTGCTGTTCACCAGCTACATGGCGATCATGGGCGTCGCCATGCTCATCACCGGTGCGGTGTCGAGCCGGGTGGGCGCGAAGCGGACCCTGCTCGCAGGTCTGGTGATCATCATCATCGGCGCCGGCATGGCCGGCCTCTCCCACGGCGTGACCGGCATCATCGCCTGGCGGGCCGCCTGGGGCCTGGGCAACGCGCTGTTCATCGCGACCGCCCTCGCCACAATCGTGCAGTCGGCGAAGGGCTCGGTCGCGCAGGCGATCATCCTCTACGAGGCCGCGCTCGGGGTCGGCATCGCCGCCGGCCCGCTCGTCGGTGGCGTGTTGGGGAACCTCTCCTGGCGTGGGCCCTTCTTCGGCGTCTCCGTGCTCATGTTCGTCGCGTTGGTCGCTACGGTGTTCATGCTGCCGGCCACGCCGAGGGCGCCACGCAAGACCTCCCTTGCCGACCCGATCCTCGCGCTGCGCCACCGCGGCCTGCTGATGACCGGGCTCACCGCGCTGCTCTACAACTTCGGGTTCTTCACCCTGCTGGCCTTCACCCCGTTCCCCCTGAACCTCGGCGCCATCCCTGTCGGATTCATCTTCTTCGGCTGGGGCGTGCTGCTCGCGATCACATCCGTCTTCCTCGCCCCGCGGCTGCAGCGCCGGTTCGGCACCCTGACCTCGATCACCGTGGCACTGCTCGGGTTCGCGGTCCTGCTCGCGATCATGGCGCTGTTCACCGACTCCCGGCTGGTCCTCATCGTCTGTGTGGTCCTCGCGGGCGGCTGCCTCGGCGTCAACAACACCCTCATCACCGAGACCGTGATGAAGGCTGCCCCGGTCGAGCGCGGTGTCGCCTCCGCGGCCTACAGCTTCGTCCGGTTCTCCGGCGGCGCCGTCGCGCCCTGGCTGGCCGGCAAGCTCGGCGAGGAGATCAACCCGCACGTGCCGTTCTGGGTCGGTGCCGCGGCTGTCGTGCTCGCCGTGCTCGCGCTGAACCTGGCGCGCCGGCCGCTGGCCCACATCGACCAGGAGCCCGAGCACGGCGCTCCGGCCGAGCACAGCGAGGACGAGGCGGAGTTCGTCACCGCCGGCGACGCCTGACCGGTTCCCTCCGGACGCGTTTCTCTGGGACGTTTGCGCTGGTGCGGTAGCGCAAACGTCCCGAACAAACGCAGGCCCGACCCGGCTCGCTAGGCTGCGCGGGTGCTCGAATCGGTCCAGGCGATCCGCTATGTGACGCCGCTGCGCGAAGGTGGTTCGCTCCCCGGCATCGTGGAAGCGGACGACCTCGGCACCTATGTGCTCAAGTTCCGCGGCGCCGGCCAAGGCCCCAAGGTGCTGGTCGCGGAGGTGATCGTCGGCGAGCTGGGGCGAGCGCTCGGCATACCGGTCCCCGAGCTGCGGGCCGTGCAACTGGACGCGCAGATCGCCCGTTACGAGGCCGATGAGGAGGTCCAGGACCTGCTCACCGCCAGCGTCGGCCTGAACCTGGGGGTGGACTTCCTGCCCGCTTCCTTCGGGTATGACGGGTCCGCGCCTCCCCCGCCCGAACTCGCCTCGCGCATCCTGTGGCTGGACGCGTACACCGCGAACGTGGACCGCACGTGGTCGAACCCGAATCTGCTGACGTGGCACGGGAACACGTGGTGCATCGACCACGGGGCAGCGCTGTACTTCCACCACTCCTGGCCCAGCAAGGGCTCGCGCCCAGAGGTGTTCGCCGCGCAGCCGTTCGACGCGTCGACCCACGTGTTGCGCGACGTGGCCACGGAGGTGGAGGCGCTGGACTCCACGCTGTCGCAACAGGTTTCGGAGGCGTTGCTGCACGAGGTGGTGGCGCAGGTCCCGGAGGACTGGCTGGAGCCGGCGCCCGGGCTGGACGATCCGGGAGCCGTGCGGTCGGCATACGTCGACAACCTGCTGGCCCGGCTGGCCGGTGGGCGACCGTGGCTGCCGCGGTTCGAGGAGGCGGCCTCGTGAGCGCCTCCGCATCGTCCGACGCGAGGGGCGTAGGCACGGCGGACGGCGAGTTGGCCTCCGTCGGGACGGGACCCGGCATGGAACGGGTGGGCTACCAGTATGTCGTCCTGCGGTGTGTGCCGCGGGTCGAGCGCGAGGAGTTCCTGAACGTCGGGGTGGTGCTCTACAGCCAGCGGCGCGACTTCCTCGACGCGGCGTTCCGATTGGACCCGGCGCGGCTGACGGCCTTCGCCCCCGGTCTGGACCAGGAGCACGTGCGGGCGGCCCTCGACACGGTCTGCGCGATCTGCCGGGGCGAGACGCGGCCGGGGCTTCCGGTGCTGGTCAAGCTGGGGGCGCGGTTCGGGTGGTTGACGGCGCCGCGGTCCACCGTCGTGCAACCGGGGCCGGTGCACGGTGGGCTCACCGACGACCCGGCGGCCGAGCTCGTCCGCCTGCTGGACCAGCTGGTGGGGTGAGGGGGCCAGTCGCCGCATTCCTCACGCCGTCGTGACAGCCGCAGCCCTGGGCACCGTCCGTCCCGGTGCAGCGACTAGGGTGCCGATCGTGAGCGACGTGCACGTGGAGTTCGTGCCTGCGAAGGACCGCCTCGAGTTGCTGGCGCCCACCGTGGCTGCGGCACTGGCCGACTGGGCGGGCCTCCCGGAGGCAGAGGTCGCAGAGATCGACCCAGAGATCTCCGACACCGCGGCCCTGGTCGCCGCCAGCGACATCCTGATGGAGGACTGCGCCAACTGCGTGGTCGTCGGGGGGAAGCGGGCCGGCGACGAGCGCATCGCCGCCTGCCTCGTCCTCGCCACCGGGCGGGCCGACGTCAACAAGGTCGTGCGCAAGCGGCTGGACGTCCGGCGCGCAAGCTTCCTCCCGATGGACGACGCGGTCGCGCGCAGCGGCATGGAGTACGGCGGCATCACGCCTGTCGGTCTGCCGCCGGAGTGGCCCATCTGGGTGGACCCGTCGGTCCTCGCCCGCGAGCACGTGGTGATCGGCGCCGGGCGACGGGCCGCCAAGCTGCGGCTGCCCGGACGCCTCATCGCGGACCTGCCGGGCGTTGAGGTCGTCGAGGACCTCGCGCTGAGCTGAACGCGCTGGGCCGCGTCGTCCCCATGACTCGGCTCACCTCCTGCGTTGTCCCCAGACCCGCGCGACGGGCGCACTCTGTCGGTGGCCTCCCCTAGTCTTATCGAACAAGCTTCCGAAGACGGCGCGTAAGACCGCCCAGCCGAGCGGTGGGATCGGACCGAACCGACGGGCCGCCGTCCTGGGAGCAAGGGACGGCTCGGGGTGGGCACAGTGGGGAGGACCGATGGCCGCAGGACCGATGGCGGCACAGCAGGGACGGCCGGCCGCACCACCGCGGGCCGGTCGGCAGACCGCAGAGGAGCCGCGTTCCATCGCGGACGAGGTGTCGAGCGCGCTGCTGCGCATGGCCGGTGTCACGGTCCTGCGGACGTC
>NZ_DASSTI010000014.1:0-35573 GCF_035708005.1 Segeticoccus sp.
ACGGCGAAGACCTGCGAATCGTCGGCGAACGCCTTGAACTCCAAGGCGTTTCCCGATGGGTCGAGCAGGAACATCGTCCACTGCTCGCCGGGCTGGCCCGCGAAGCGCAGGTACGGATCGATGACGAACTCGGTGCCTGCCTCCTTCAGACGCTCGGCCAGCCGGTGGAACTCCGGCACGGTGAGCAGCAGGCCGAAGTGCGGCACCGGGACGTCGTGCCCGTCCACCGCGTTGTGTGCCCGCTCTCCCGACGCCGGCGCCAGGTGGGTGACGAACTGGTGCCCGTGCAGGTTCCAGTCCACCCACCTGTCGGCGCTGCGCCCCTGCTCCAGGCCCAGGACCTCACCGTAGAAGTGCCGGGCCGCCGCCAGGTCGTCCACCGGCACCGCCAGGTGGAACCGCGGAATCGCTGATTCGAGAACGGTCATGGGTGGCTCCTCCCGGACAGGTGCGCATGGACGAAGGTCAGGACATCGCCCAGCACCTGCTCCTTGTTGGTCTCGTTGAAGATCTCGTGGCGGGCGCCGGGGTAGGACTTCGCCTCCGACCGCTGACCCGCCAGCGTCTGCCAGCCCTGTGCGCTGCCGTCGTAGGGCACGAGCGGATCCTCCGCGCCGTGCAGCCACAGGACCGGGGTGGACTCGACCGGGCCGGCCTTGGTGATCGTGGCGAGGCAGGCATTCATCGCCTCCAGCGTCGGCCGCTTGAACGGACCGTGCCACACCAACGGGTCGGCGACGTAGGCGTCCCCAACGCTTGGGTCCCTGGACAGCGTCGCGGGGTCGATCGGCGTGTCCGGGATCTCGTCGGCCGCCAGCAGCTGGGTTACCGCGTCCCACCGGCCGATCACGGGTCCGGACAGGACCGCGCAGGCCAGCGACTCGCCATACCGCTGGGCATAGCGCGCGGCGATCATGCCGCCCATGGAGTGCCCGATGAGCACGACGGGCAGCCCGGGGTGCTCTGACCGGGCACACTGCTCGAGGCCGTGGACGTCGTCCACCACCGGCTCGAAGTCCCCGATGAGGACCCGGTCCCCCTCACTTTGCCCGTGCCCGACGTGGTCCAGACCGTAGACGACCGCACCGTCCGCAGCCAACCGGCTCGCGACCCACTCGTAGCGACCGATGTGCTCGCCGTAGCCATGGCAGAGCAGGGCGACGTATGTCGGATCGCCGGTGGGCAGCCACCGGAGCGCGTGGAGCTTGCCCGCATGGCCGGTCAGCTCGATGTCGGTCCCTGGTGTCATGGGTCCTCACCGTAGGACACCCGTGGCCGACTGCGTCGGAGGAGGTCGTCGTCGGTCAGGACGGGGACGTCATCGATGGTGGTGCGCATGCCGGAAGCCTGCCGGTCCCGGGGCCGCGGCCGCAGGAGGTGTCCCCAGCCCCAGCTCACGCCTCGGTGGGCCCGGCCTCCCGGATGCCAAGGAGCCGGGCACCATTCACCCAGAGCACCTTCCGCATCCAGTCATCGCCCAGGCCGAGCCGGGCCAACGCCTGGAGCTGGTGCGCGTAGGGGTACGGGATGTTCGGGAAGTCCGAGCCGAGGACGATCCGGTCCACCAGGGCCGGGAGCCGGTCCACGTAGTCGCCCGGCAGCGGGGCGAACTCGTTGGTGAAATCGGTCCCGACCATGGTCGTGTCGAGGTGCACCCGAGCGAATTCCTCAGCCAGGTCGGCGAACTCGTGGTACTCCGGCATGCCCAGGTGGGCGATCACGAGGGGCAGCTCCGGGCAGCGTTCCAGCACCCGGCGCACGGGTCCGGGCCCGGTGTCCCTCCCGGGCAGCGGGCCCGACCCGGCGTGGATGACGGTCGGCACGCGGTGCTGCTCGAGCAGGCCCCACACCTGCTCCAACAGCGGATCGTCCGGCGAGAACCGCCCGACCTGAACGTGCACCTTGAACAGCTCGGCGCCCTGGTCCAGCGCCCGGGAGACGTAGTCGGCGGCGCCGGGCTCGGGGTAGAAGGTGGCGCAGTGCAGCGCATCCGGGACGCGCCGGGCGAAGTCGGCGCCCCAGTCGTTGAGCCACTGCGCCATCCCCGGCTTGTGCGGGTAGGCCAGCGCCGGAATGGCCCTCAGGCCGAACGACCGGAGCAGCCGCAGGCGTTCGTCCTCGTCGACCTTGTAGCGCACCGGCCAGGCGCGTCCGTAGTACTTCTCGGCTCCGTCGAAGTAGCGCCACACCTTGCGCAACATCGGCGCCGGAAGGAAGTGGACGTGCACGTCCGCCAGTCCTGGCACCCCCAGCGCCCGCAGGTATGCCGGCACGTCCGCATCGCTCGCCGGTCCGGGAGTCGTCGGCACCGCCCCGTGCGTCATCGGCGGATCGCCGTCCGGGCATCCCGCGAGGCGGGCAAGAGGCGGTGCTCACGCGCGCGGATGAGACCAGCCACGGTGGAGATGACCGGCGTGGGCACGCCGTGCCGCGCACCGACCCGTGCCGCCTCCACGTCGAGCTCACTCATCGCGGCGACCTGGTCGGACCCCATGGCTCCGCAACCGACGATCGCCACCGTGGCCATGACCGGCGCCCCTCAGCCCTCGAGGTCGAGGTAGAGGCAGAACGGGTGCCCGGCGGGGTCGAGCATCACCCGCACGTCGTCCTGAGGCTGATGGTCCGCGGCCTCGGCGCCGCACTGGACCGCCTGCTCCGTGGCAGCAGCCAGGTCGTCGACGCCGAAGTCGAGGTGCACGGACATCTGTTGCTGTCCCGGCTGCGCCGGCCACACGGGGCGGACGTAGTGGGTCTCGCGTTGGAACGCGAGGTTGTAGCCCGCGTCCTTCGACGGGGCGAGGCTGCACCAGTCATCGGCCTCGTCGAAGACGGTCCAGCCCAGGAGTCGCTCGTAGAAGTGCGCCAGGGCACGGGGGTCGGGCGCGTCCAGGACGATGCCGAACCACCCCGTCATGCGTCGCAGCGGCATGGGCCCACCCTGCCATGCGCTCACGCCCAGTGGGCCGGGCGGCGCAGCCGCCCGGGCAGTCGCGTCCGCGCGTCGCCGTGGGCGGCGTTCACCTGCGGCTGGGTGAGGAAGAGCGCCTCGCCCAGGTCGGCCCCCTCGAGCCGGGCGTCGCGCAGATCGGCGCCCAGCAGGTCGGCGCGACGCAGGTCGCTGCCCCGCAGGTCCGCGGCGATCAGGTAGGTCCCGCGCAGGTCGACCGCCCGCAGGTCCCGGCCGCGCAGGTCGGCGCCGAGCAGATCGGCACCCGGCTCGAGGCGCGGCCCCCGGCGCCTTCCGGGGGCCCGCCCCCTGTCGTGCGTCGGCGTCCCCCGGGTGCCCCGGCGGTGCCGCGCGCTGACCTCGTGCAGCACCGCGCCGACCCGCGCCCGCAGCTCCGTGACATCCAGCGCCTCCAGTGCCTCCGGCGAGGAAGCCACCAGCCCGTGGAGCTCCTCGCGCACGGGCGCGGCCCTGCCCCCGTCCAGCTCCTCCGCCTCGCGGAGGTACCACAGCATCTCGTGCAGCTGCCGTACGACGCCGAACACGGCATACATCCGCGAGGCGGTATCGGGGGCGTCCCGCCACGACATGCCACCGAAGGTGACCTGGGAGACCTGCTGCCCGGCTCCGAAGCACTCGAAGACGGTGCAGCCCTTCCAGCCCTCCTGCCGCAGCCCCGGATGTATGCCGCACGCGAAGTCAGGTTGCAGGTGCCGGCACGGCTGCGCCGCCGGCTTGTCCTCGGGGAAGTCGGCAGAACGCGCGAACGGCAAGGCGACGCAGCACAATCCGAAGCAACGGGCACAGTCCGGCGCCAAGCCGGGATCCGATGAGCAGGGGTCGGCAGGCGGTATCGTCACCCGGCGATCCTAGGTCGCCGACGTGCCGGTGGAGGACGTCATGGCCTCCCGCCCGCCGCGACCGATTCCTCGCCCGGCGCCGGGGCCTGGGACAGCTGATCGAGGCGCTCACCGGGGAGTGAGCCCGCCGGCACGTGCGCGGCGCGGCCCCGGACAGAGCTGTGGGTGCCGAGAGGACTCGACACCCACAGCGACAGACGATTCAGTCACGGACCCTCCGGTTCGTGACGCGATCGGCGTGGTCTCCTCATGCAGACCTCCAATCGTCGATCTGTCGTGGAACCTCGACGGTAACCCAGGTGCCCGCCTCCGGCAAGGGTTACTGACGAGTCCGTTCGGTGGTCACCGGCGTCTGTGGGGGCCGGCCGGTCGTAGCCTGTGCCGGTGCCGTCGCTGCCCTCCTCCGGTCCCTTCCGCGGAGGAGTGGTCGCCGCGGTCGCGACGGTCGCGGCGTGGGCGCTGTTCCAGCTGCTCGGCCTGCCCTCCCCCGTGCTCTTCGGTGCCCTCCTCGGCGGGATGGCGGGCGCGCTCACGGTGTCGAGCCCGCCGACGCTGCCGCCTCCGACGTTCACCGCCGGCCAGGCGTTGGTCGGCGCCACGATCGGGGGGCTCGTCAGCCCCCAGACGCTGCGCGGCGCCTTCGCCGACTGGGCACCGATCCTCGCCGTCACGCTGGGCACCCTCGTGCTGAGCGTGCTCGCCGGGCAGGTGCTGCGCGTCCACCGCGACGTCAGCGCCACCACCGGGGCCTTCGCCATGGTCGCGGGCGGCGCCTCCGGTATGACCGCCCTCGCCCACGAGCTCGGTGCGGACGACCGCGTCGTCACCGTGGTGCAGTACCTCCGGGTCCTGCTCGTGCTGCTCGCCATGCCGTTGGTGACTGCGACCGTCTTCCACCCCGCCGCCCAGCAGCACGGCGCCGCGCCCTCCAGTGCGAGCAGCCCGGCGCTGGGGCTGCTGTTCACCGTGGTCGCGGTGGCGGTCGGCCTGCCCCTCGCCCGGGTCGCCCACGTGCCGGCCGGCTCCCTGCTGGGGCCGCTGCTCGTGGCGGTCGTGCTCGCGGTCGCCGGCGTCTTCGGGACGGGAGGAGTCCCCGTGCCGGTGCAGGACCTGGCCTACCTGCTCATCGGCCTGCAGGTCGGGCTGCGCTTCACCCGGGACAGCCTGCGCAGCATCGCGCGGCTGCTGCCCCTCGCCCTGGGCCTCATCCTCGCGCTGATCGCGGCCTGCGCCGGCATGGGCTGGGTGCTCTCCCACGCCGTGGGCGTCGCCCCGCTCGACGCCTACCTCGCGACCACCCCGGGCGGCCTGTATGCCGTACTCGCGACTGCCGTCGACAGCGGCTCGGACGTCACCTTCGTCCTCGCCACCCAGGTGGTGCGCCTGCTCGTGATGCTGCTCGCCGCCCCGGTCCTGGCCCACGTCCTGCGTCGCCGACGACCGCGACCGCGCCGGAGGTGAGTACGGGTACTCAAATCCGCCGCGCGTGCCTCACCGGCGGGCGCGCGTGTGCGACCCTCCTGCCATGACACAGCTGCGGCAGGAGCGGGACCTCGAGCCCAGGTCGCCGCACACCCGCCGCCACCAGCGCTCCTGGTACTTCTACGACTGGGCCAACTCGGCCTACGTCACCACGACCTCGACCGTTCTGTTCTCCCCCTACCTCACCGCTGTCGCCACGCGCGCCGCCTGCCCGGGCCTGCCGAGCGGCGGCGACTGCCGCACCCCGCTGCACGTGCTCGGCATACCGATCGCCGCGGGGTCACTGGCGCCGTACACGATCACCGTGTCCACCATCGTGTCGGCGATCGTGCTGCTGTTCATCGGTGCCGTCGCCGACCGCTCCCCGCGACCCACCTGGCTGCTCGGGGGCTTCGCGTGGGCGGGGGCGGTCGCCGCATCGCTGATGTTCTTCGTGGCCGGCACACGCTGGCAGCTCGGCGTGGCGCTGCTCATCGTGGCCAACCTGTGCCTGGGCGCGTCGCTCATCGTCTACGACGCGCTGCTGATCCGGATCTCCCCGCCCGACGACCGGGACCGCGTCTCCAGCCGCGGGTGGGCGCTGGGCTACCTCGGCGGGGGTCTGCTGCTCGCCCTCAACCTCGGCCTGCTCAGCGGCTACCGGCATCTCGGGCTGTCCTACGAGCTGGCGATCCGGGTGAGCCTGCTCTCCGCCGGGGTGTGGTGGTTCGGCTTCACGCTCATCCCGCTGCTGGGGCTGCGCGACCTGCGCGGCACCACCGCCACCCCCGTCGACCGGCAGGCAGGCGTCGTCGGGGGCAGCCTCGAGCAGCTGGCCAGCACCCTGCGTGAACTGCGGCTCTACCCGCAGACGCTGCTCTTCCTCCTCGCCTACCTGTTCTTCAACGACGGCATCCAGACGGTGATCGGCTCCTCCAGCCTCTACGGCAAGCAGGAGCTCGGCTTCAGCGACAGCCAGCTGATCATCACCATCCTGCTGGTGCAGTTCGTCGCCTTCGGCGGCGCCGTCCTGTTCGGGCGCCTCGCGGCGGGCTTCGGTGCCTGGCGGGTCGTGCTGGGCAGCCTCGTGATGTGGACCGCCGTGGTGGCCTTCGCCTTCTTCGTCCCCGCCGGAGCGTTCACCGTCTGGCTGGTGCTCGCCGTCCTGATCGGGGTCGTCCTCGGCGGCAGCCAAGCGCTCTCCCGCTCGCTGTACAGCCAGCTGGTACCCCGCGGACGCGAGTCGGAGTTCTTCAGCCTCTACCAGGCGATGGAGCGGGGCACGAGCTGGTTCGGGACGCTGCTCTTCGGCCTCGTCTACCAGTTCGCGCACTCCTACCGGTGGTCGATCGTGGCGCTGGTGGTCTTCTTCGCCGTCGGTGGGTGGCTGCTGTCCCGGGTGCGGATGCGGGAGGGGATCCTGGCCGCAGGCAACGCCGTGCCCGCCGTGGTCTGACCGTCCGCCGACCGCGCCGGGTCGGCGCACCACGGCCGGGGCTGGGGGCTTGCTGAGCACAGGCTGCGTGCGCGCCATACACCCTCGGGAGCCTTTGTTGGTGTGATCCCGGCAACACTTGGGTACATCTTTGTGAGATCGGAACATTGGCCGACACGACGTCGTTGTGCCGGGTGAGAGCCCTGCAGGGGAGCTGCATGGGCATCCCCGGGGCGGAAGGCAAGGAGATCACCATGGCAGAACGTTCACTACGTGGCACCAACCTCAGCATGCTGTCGATGGAGAGCGACGAGAACGTGGTGCTCTCGGAGCGTCGTATCTCGCGCTACCAGTGCGCCGAGGGGCACATCAGCGAGCTGCCCTTCTCCGTCGAGGCGGACATCCCACCGCTGTGGGAGTGCCGCTGCGGCCGGGAGGCCAAGCTCATCGACGGGCCCGAACCGGAGCGCAAGCCGGTCAAGCCCGTCCGCACCCACTGGGACATGCTGCTCGAGCGTCGGTCCATCCCGGAGCTCGAGGAACTGCTCGAAGAGCGTCTGACGCTGCTTCGCGAATCGCGCGGCGAGAAGCCGCGTGGCAAGCGCACCGCCTGAGCATTCGCCAGGCGGCGCCACCCGCGGCCCCCGTTCCGGTATTCCCCTCCCGGAGCGGGGGCCGCCTCATGTCCGGCGGAGAGCGGGTCACCAGGAGGAGTCCCCGCGGATGACGCCGGTGCGCCGCCACAGCCGGCGCTCGACCGCAGCCTGCAGCCAGTGCCGGGTGAGCGGGCGCGTGAACGGCAGGATGAGGAACAGCCCGACGGCATCCGTGATGAAGCCGGGGACCAGCAGCACAGTGCCGCCGACGAGGACGAGCGCGGCGTCGGCGAGCTCCTTGGCCGGCATCGTGCCGGTCCTGACCGCCTCCCGCAGCGCGGCCCACGTCCGCGAGCCCTCGCGGCGGACCAGCACCGCCCCGACCAGCGACCAGAAGAGCAGCAGCAGGATCGTCCACCAGCCGCCGATGGCCTGCCAGACCACGATGATCACCACGATCTCGGCCAGTGGGACCAGCAGCAGCGCCGCCAAGACGTAGCGCAGCCAGCGCGGACGGCTCCGAGGGGGCCGTGGTGGCCGTGGCGGCGGGCCGCCGGCCGACGACCATCCGCCGGACCGGTGGGAACCGCCCGGTGGCTCTACCGGTCCAGCCGGTGCCACCTGGGCTCCCTCTTCACACGGCGCCCGAGCGCGACCAGCTGGGTCGTCCGCCGGCGCAGCCCCCACGCCGTGACGCGCAGCAGCGACTCCTGCACGATGTCGCGGCTCATCTTGGACTGCCCGATCTCCCGCTCGACGAACTCGATGGGCACCTCGGTGACCGTGAGCCCGCGGCTGAGCGCGCGCCATACGAGGTCGACCTGGAAGCAGTAGCCCTGGGAGGCGACCTGGTGCAGGTCCATCAGCCGCAGGGCGGAGGCCCGGTAGACGCGGTAGCCGCCGGTCGCATCGCCCACCGGCATCCCGAGCAGGAGCCGGGTGTAGAGGTTCGCGCCGCGGCTGAGCAGCTCGCGCTGCAACGGCCAGTTGACCACCGAGCCGCCCGGCACCCAACGGGACCCGAGCACGACGTCGGCGTCGGCGAGGGCCGTGAGGAGGGCGGGTAGCTGCTCCGGCTGGTGTGAGCCGTCGGCGTCCATCTCCACGAGCGCGTCGTAGCCGTTCTCCAGCCCCCACCGGAAGCCCGCGAGGTAGGCCGCGCCAAGACCTTCCTTGGCGGCGCGGTGCAGGACGTTGACCTGGTCGTCGGACGCCGCGAGCTTGTCGGCCACCTCGCCCGTGCCGTCCGGGGAGTTGTCGTCCAGGACGAGCAGGTCCGCGGCGGGCACCGCCCGGCGCACCCGGTCGACGATGCGCGGCAGGTTCTCCCGTTCGTTGTAGGTCGGGACCAGGACCAGGACCCGGCCCACCGCAGGGCGCGGGCCGGTGTCCGCCGGAGCCTTCGTCGTGTCGGTCATCTGCGTGCCTCACCCCTCGCCGGTCGCCGGTGCCCCTTTCGGCCCAGCGTATCGGCGCGGCCGGAGATCGCCGCGCCGAGCACGAGCAGGGCGGCCAGGGCCGACGCGCCGGTCTCCGGCCACGCCCCGAGCCGGTCGGCGACGGTCAGCTGGGTGCGCAGCGGCAGGCCTCCGGAGAGCACGGCCGGGGTGAACAGGGACGTCTTCTCGTGGGCCCGGCCGTCCGGGGTGACCAGGGCGCTCACCCCGACGGTGGAAACGTGCACGATGGAGCGGGCGTGCGCGATCGCCTCGATCCGGGAGATCGCCAGCTGCTGCTCGGACTCGGCGGTGTAGCCGAAGGTGGCGTTGTTGGTCTGGACCACGAGCAGGTTGGCGCCGGCCCGGACGGTGTCCCGCACGAGCGGGCCGTAGGCGATCTCGAAGCAGATGATGGGTCCGGCCTTGATCTCCCCCGCATGACGGGAGGGCACGTCGAAGACCTTGACCTTGGTGCCCGCGATGAAGTCGCGTCGCACCAGGTCCACCTTGTCGCTGAAGTGCCGGAAGAAGGAGCGGTAGGGGATGTACTCCGCGAACGGCACCGGGTGCCGCTTGATGTAGCGGCCGGTCAGCCCCTTGCCCGGTCGGTAGAGCAGGCTGGCGTTGGACACGTAGGGGGCGGGGCCGTTGAGGACCGCGCCGATGATCAGCGGGGCGTCGATGTCCTGCACGACCCGGTGGATCTCGGCGGCGGCGTCGGCGTTCTGGATCGGGTCTATGTCGGAGGAGTTCTCCGGCCAGACCACCAGGTCGGGGCGCGCGAGCTTGCCCGCGCGGACCGCTTTCGCGGCCGTGCGGGTCACCCGCGCATGGTTGTCCAGCACGGCGCGGCGCTGGGCGTTGAAGTCCAGACCGGCCGTGGGCACGTTGCCCTGGATCCCCATCACCTGCGCCCGAGGACCGTTGGTCGGCAGCGTGATCAGCAGCGGCGCAGCGACGATGGCCGCCGTGAGGGCCAGCCCCGGCAGCGTCGCCCAGGCCCGCACCCGCCGTATGCCGAGTGCCTGGGCGTGGTGCCCCCGGTAGCCACGGGCCAGCGCGGCGGCGAGCACCCCGCCGGCCAGGGCCACGCCGAAGGTGACGGCCGGCGCGCCCGCCCAGGCCGCCAAGTGCGCCAGCGGCGAGTCGGCCTGGCTGAATCCCAGACGCCCCCAAGGGAACCCGCCGAACGGCACGCGCGCTCGCAGCCACTCCTCACCAACCCACAGCAGGGCGATGGCGACCGGCCGCACCCGCTCGGGGCCGGCCATGGAAGGGACCCGCTGGACGAGGGCGGAGCCCAGCCCCAGGACGGCGATGTAGAGGGACTCGGCGACGCACAGGGCCACCCACGGCAGGTCACCGACGTAGATCCCCGTCCAGTGCAGCAGCGGGAGGAAGCAGGCCGCCCCGCTGAGGAAGCCGTAGAGCAGGCCCTGCCACGCGCTCGCGCCACGGGTCGCCAGCGCGAGCAGGGCGACGCCGACGATGGCCAGCGGCCAGAGGTTGGCGGAGGGGAAAGCCAGCCAGATCGCAAGGCCCGAGAGGACAGCGAGCAACGACCGGGGCAGCACCCCGCAAGGTTAAGCCACCGGACTGGGTCCGAGACCCACGGGAGCGGCGCGGACGACGCCCTCGGCGGTCCGGTCCCCGGAGTGGGGAGGAGAGAGCCCGAATATGACGACAGAGCCCGCGTCGCCGTTGGGTCCAGCCGCGCGCCGACCGGATGCCGACTCACCGCTGTTGTCTACTGAGCACGCGGGCCCTGCCGCTGCCCGTCTCCGCCAGCTCGGCGGATCCAGTCGGACGCAGTCCCGCGGATCTGGCTGCACGGCGGCTGCGCGCGCAAGCCGCCCTGGATCCCGGGCCGCACCCGTCCCGGCCCACTGAGCAAAGCTGGGGAGCCGTGACGGACAACGGGCAAGAACTTACCCGCCACCGGACTTCTGTCAACTGCCCCCTGACCTGCGAAGATGTGGAAAAGCGCAGGTCAGGGCCCGGTCGGTCGTCCGACGTTCTGGGCAAGACTTTGCTCACTTTTCGGCGTGTTGCGAGCGACACGCCGACAAGGGCGCCGACAGGGCCCATATCCGCCGTGCGCGCCGGGTAGGTGGCGGGACGTGACACGCTTCGGCTACACCCTGATGACCGAACAGAGCGGTCCCCAGGACCTCGTCCGCTACGCGGTCGGCGCCGAGTCGGCAGGGTTCGACTTCGAGGTCTCCAGTGACCACTACTTCCCGTGGCTGGACAGCATGGGCCACGCGCCGTACGCGTGGGCGGTGCTCGGCGCGGTGGCCCACGCCACGGAGCGGGTCGGGCTGATGACCTACGTGACCTGCCCGACGATCCGCTACCACCCGGCGGTGGTGGCGCAGAAGGCGGCGACGCTGCAGCTGCTCGCCGACGGACGCTTCATCCTCGGGCTCGGCTCCGGGGAGAACCTCAACGAACACGTCGTCGGCCAGCGCTGGCCGTCGGTGGACGAGCGCCACGACATGCTGACCGAGGCCGTCGAAGTGATCCGCGAGCTGTTCACCGGGGACCTGGTCACCTTCCAGGGCAGGCACTTCCGGGTCGACTCGGCGACGCTGTGGGACCTTCCCGATGAGCCACCGGAGATCGCCATCGCGATCAGCGGTCCGACCTCCGTCGGCCGATTCGCGCCACTGGCCGACCACCTGATCACCACCGAGCCCGACGCCTCGCTCATCGAGCGGTGGAACGACACCGCCGGCGCACCACAGATCGGGCGTGGCGCCAAGGCGATCGGGCAGATCCCCATCTGCTGGGACCCGGACGAGCAGGCCGCGGTGGAGCGGGCGCACGCGCTCTTCCGATGGTTCGGCGGCGGGTGGAGCGTGAACTCGGACCTGCCCACGACCCGCAGCTTCGCCGGGGCCACCAGCTACGTCCGGCCCGAGGACGTGGCGCAGTCGATCCCCTGCGGCCCGGACCTCGACGCCATCGTCGAGAAGGTGGCCGCGTTCTGGCAGGCCGGGTTCACCGATATCGCGCTCGTGCAGGTCGGCGACGAGGGGCAGGACCGGTTCCTGCAGGAAGCTGCCGAACCGCTGCTGAAGCGGCTGCGGGAGGCCGCTCCGGCGTCGTAGGGGCGGCTACGCGGTGAGGGCCCCGTCCCGGTCGAAGACGGTGCGTCCGCGTACGACGGTGCGCAGGTTCACCGGTGCGGGCGCATCCGGGGACAGGTCCGGAAGTCCCGGGGTGCCCGAGCGGGGGTCGGTGCTCCAGGCCTGGATCTGGTCGTCGGGCGCCTGCACGACCAGGTCACCGACTTGCCAGACGGCAAAGCTCGCCGGTTGGCCCAGGGCCAGGAACCCCCGGTCGTCGACGCCGCCGGCCCGCCAGCCACCGCGGGTGTGGGCGAGGAAGGCCGCCCGGGCCGAGATGCGCTGGTCGGGGTTGTGGTGGTTGACGCAGGCGCGGATCGCCTCCCACGGGGCGAAGGGAGTGACCGGCGTGTCCGACCCGAGCGCCAGCGAGAGTCCGGCAGCAGTCATCGTGGCGAAGGGGTTGTTGGCGAGGGCGCGCTCGGCCCCCAGCCGGGCGGCATACATGCCGGTCGCCCCTCCCCAGGCCGCGTCGAAGGCGGGCTGCACGCTGGCGTGCACGCCGTACTCGACGAGCGCCGCGATCGAGTCGGCGGTGAGGGCCTCGGCGTGCTCGAGGCGGTGCCGGGCCCGGCGCACGCTCTCGACGCCCACGAGTTTTGCGGCCGCCCGCAGCCCGGCCACCACGTCCTCGATGGCCGCGTCCCCGATGACGTGGAACCCGGCCTGTGCGCCGACCCGGCTGCACGCGGCGACGTGGTCCCGGATCTGCTCGACGGACAGGTACCCGAAGCCACGCGACTCGGGCGCGTCGGCGTAGGGCTGGCGCAGGTGGGCGGTGTGGGAACCGAGGGACCCGTCGGCACACAGGTCGCCGGCGAGCCCCAGGACCCCGAGCTCGGCGACCAGGTCGCGAGCCTCGTCCTCCGTGGCCACCAGCTGTCCCCAGTAGGGCATGACCTGGGGCCCGTCCGCCCGCTCCCCCGCCGCGATCACCTCGCGCAACTCATCCGGCGAGCCGACGTGGGGGGCGGACATCTCATGGACCAGCCCGATGCCCGCCTCCGCGGCGGCGCGCAGGGCCAGGTCGATGTAGTGGCGGCGGTCGGCGGGCGTGAGGTGGGCGGCGAAGGTGTCCCGGACCGCGTGGTGGGCGTCGCGGTGCACCAGCCCGGTGCCGTCCCAGCCGTCGAGGCCGGCCGCGCCGGCTGCCGCGGCCAGTGCGGAGGACACGCTGGCGGAGTGGGCGTCGACGCGGGGCATGTAGACGAGGGCGCCGTGGGTGGCGCGGTCCAGCTCCTCACTCGTCGCGGGGCGTCCCTCGGCCCAGCCCGTCTCATCCCAGGAGTGTGCGTAGACGGGACGCCCTCCGCTGTAGCGGGCGGCGGTCTCGATGAGCCGCAGCGCCTCGGTGACGGAGTGCGTCTGGGACAGGTCGACCCCGTCGAGCGCCTGCCCCGTCATCAGCGTGTGCACGTGGGCGTCGACGAAGGCGGGGGTGACCAGGGCGCCGTCCAGCTGGACGACCTCCCCGACGGTGTCGACGTGGGTGTCCGCGGCCTCCTCCGAGCCCACCCAGGCCAGCGTGCCGTCGGCGACGACCATCGCGCTGGCGAAGGGGTCGACCGGGCTGTAGACGAAGCCGCCGCGGTAGAGGACGGAGTGGCCATCGGCGGGGGCGGCGGCAGGAACTCGAGTGGAATCGGCGGCGGGCACGGGGCCAGTCTGCCCCGAGGCAGTCGGACGATTCCGGGCGGGTCGCAGTGTGTCCGCTGGAAGTTGGCCGATTCCGGGGGCGGAGTCGTCTGAACGGGAGCAGACTCGCGATGGTGCCTGTCCGGGCACCGTTCGAGGATCCTTACCAGGAGCAACCATGACCCCTCGACTCACGCGGGGCCTCGTCATCGGGACATCCGTGGCGACCGCCCTCGCACTCAGCACTCCCGCCATGGCCATGGCCAAGGAGCGACCAGCCCGCACCGTCGTCGAGCACGCACCCGGCTGGACGGCGCACGCAACCCGCACCGGTGCGGTCGCCGGGAACCAGTCCCAGGAGATGGTGGCCGTCCTCGCCCTTCGGAACGCGGCCGGTGCCGAAGCGCTCGCGCGGGCAGTCTCCGACCCGAGCAGCTCCCAGTACCGCCACTTCGTCACCCCCGCCAGCTGGCGCCAGCAGTTCGCCCCGACCAGTGCCCAGGTGGCCCGGGTGACCTCGTGGCTGCGCTCGCAGGGCTTCTCCATCGGCGAGATCCCGGCCAACCACCGCTACATCTCCTTCAGCGGTTCGGCGGCACAGGTGCAGCGGGCGTTCGACACCCAGCTGTCGCACTTCTCCAAGCACGGCAAGAACGTGTCGGCGCCTTCCTCGGCCCTGTCCGTTCCCAGCACCTTGGCCGGCAGCATCGTCGGCATCGGCGGACTGGACACCAGCGCCGTGGTCAAGCCGATGCACACCGATGCCTCCCCGGCCCTGCCGCCGCCGGACCCGGTGTTCCGCAACGCGCCGCCGTGTTCGGAGTACTACGGCCAGAAGAAGGCGAGCAGCCTCCCACAGGTGAAGGGGCTCAACCCCCTGACCTACGCGCCCTGCGGCTACAAGCCGGCGCAGCTGCGCGGTGCCTACGGCACGACCAGTGCCGTGAACCGCGGCTACGACGGCCGTGGGATGACGGTGGCCATCGTGGACGCCTACGCCTCCAAGTGGATCGTCGGTGACGCGCAGGAGTACGCCCGTCGCAACGACCCGGCGCACCCGCTGCGCAGCTCCCAGTTCCGGCAGATCCTGCCCAAGAACTACCGCGGCCAGAAGGTCTGTGGCCCGTCGGGGTGGTACGGCGAGGAGACGCTCGACGTCGAGGCCGTGCACGCCATGGCGCCCGGCGCGAACATCCTCTACGTGGGCGGCCGCAGCTGCTACGACGTGGACCTGGGAGCAGCGGTCAACAAGATCGTCGACAACCGCCTGGCCGATGTCGTCACCAACTCCTACGGGGAGACGGAGCACGACGTCCTCGGTGAGCTGGCCCTGATCCGGATGGAGCACCAGAGCTACATCCAGGCCGCCGCCGAGGGCATCAGCATGCTGTTCTCCTCCGGCGACAGCGGGGACGAGATCGCCGCGAGCGGCACGAGGCAGACCGACATGCCGGCCTCCGACAGCTTCGTCACCGCGGTGGGTGGCACGTCGCTGGCCGTCGGGCGGGGCGACAACTACAAGTTCGAGCAGGGCTGGGGCACCGGCAAGTCGACCCTGACGAACGGCGCCTGGGACCCGCTGCCGCCGGCCTACCTCTACGGCGGTGGCGGCGGCACGAGCCAGCTCTTCCAGCAGCCGTGGTACCAGAAGGGCGTCGTGCCGAAGTCGATCTCGAACTACTTCCACGACGGTGCCTGGCGGGCCGTTCCCGACGTGGCGATGGTCGGCGACCCGAACACGGGCTTCCTCGTCGGGCAGAGCCAGACCTTCCCCGACGGCTCCATCCGCTACAGCGAGTACCGGATCGGTGGGACCAGTCTGTCCAGCCCGTTGTTCGCCGGCATGGTGGCGGTGGCCGGTCAGTACAGCGGTGGACCGCTCGGCTTCGTCAACCCGATCGTCTACCGGATGAACGGGCACAACGGCCTGCGCGACATCAACCACGACAAGAAGGTCACCGACGCGGTCGTGCGCGTCGACTACGTCAACGGCTTCGATGCCGCTGACGGGACCGTCACGTCGCTGCGGACGCTCAACCAGACCGGGTCGATCTACACCCGGGCCGGCTACGACGACGTGACCGGCCTCGGCAGCCCGCGCGGCATGGCCTTCCTCAACGCCATGGCCCGGGCTCGCTGACGGACCGTTCGGCACCACACGACCACGGTGGGGCGTCTGCGCTGCTGCAGCGCAGGCGCCCCACCGCCGTATCCTGCGGAGCGTGAGCCGACACCCCCGCTCCGCAGGCACCCCGGCGACCGTGGCGCTGGAGCGCGCCGGTGTCCCGTTCGAGCTCCGGACCTACGAGCACCGAGCGGGTGCCCCGTCCTTCGGGCTGGAGGCCGCCGAGGCACTCGGCGTCGACCCGGCCCGCGTCTTCAAGACCCTGCTGGTGTCGGCCAGCCGCCGCCTGGCGGTGGGCATCGTGCCCGTGTCGCGCATCCTCGACCTCAAGGCGATGGCGGCCGAGCTCGCCGAGAAGAAGGTCACCATGGCGGAGCCGGCCCTCGCGGAGCGGACCACCGGCTACGTCGTCGGTGGCATCTCCCCCCTCGGCCAGAAGCGCCAGCTGCCCACGGTCCTGGATGAGAGCGCCACCGGGTTCGCCACCATCCTGGTCTCCGGCGGGCGGCGCGGCCTGGACGTCGAGCTTGCGCCGGCGGACCTGCTCGCGCTCACCCGTGGGACCACTGCCGCGATCGCCCGTTGACCGGCGTACCCTCGATCACGCGACCCAGCACCTGAGCACCGCGCGGTGGCCCGCCTGACCGGCGGCCCCACCTGCTCATCATCCGAACGGCCGCCCCTTCGAGGCGGCCTTTCTCGTGTCACGGCACGGCCCCTCGTCGGGACGCCCACGACACGAGAGGACTCCTCCATGACCACCGTCTCCGGCATCACACCGTCCGGCCGGCTCACGCTCGGCAACCACCTCGGGGCATTGCGGCGCTTCGCGGGCAGCGCGGCCGTACCCGGCCAGGGCTACTTCTTCGTCGCGGACCTGCACGCGATGACGATGCGCCACGACCCCGAACAGCTGCACCGGCTCACGCAGGAGACCGCGACGCTGCTGCTGGCCTCCGGCCTGCCCACCGGGTCGGTCTTCCTGCAGCCTGCCTCATGGCCGCGGACATCCTGCTCTACGACGCCAGCGAGGTGCCCGTCGGCGGCGACCAGGACCAGCACGTGGAGCTCGCCCGGGACGTGGCGATCCGCTTCAACCGCGCGTACGGGGAGACGTTCGTCGTCCCGCAGACCGTCCGCGCCGCCACCGCCGGACGGATCCGCGACCTCACCGACCCGACGGCCAAGATGAGCAAGTCCGCCCCGGACGACGCCGCCGGGGTGATCCGGCTGCTGGACGACCCCAGCGTGGTCCGTCGCAAGGTGCTGCGTGCGGTCACCGACTCGGGCTCCGAGGTCCGCTACGACCCCGCGGCCAAGCCGGGCGTGAGCAACCTGCTCGAGGTGCTCGCGGCCTGCACCGGCGGGGACGCGGCTGCGCTGGCACCGGCATACCACTCCTACGGCGCCCTCAAGAAGGACACGGCGGACGCCGTGGTGGCCACGCTGGAACCGTTGCAGAGCCGGTATGCCGAGCTTGCGGCGGACCCGGCGGAGGTCACCCGGGCGCTGCGGCTGGGTGCCGAGCGCGCCGCCGCAGCCGCGGCGCCACGCCTCGCCGCGGCCACCCGGGCCATCGGCCTGGCCGCTGCCTGAGCAGTCAGCGGGGCCGGGCCTCCCACGGGGTGGACAGCACCACCGTCGTCCGCGTGGACACGCTCGCGGCAGAGCGGATCCGGGCGAGCAGGTCCTCCAGGTCCAGAGGCGTGCCGACCCGGACCTTGAGGACGTAGTTCTCCCCGCCGGCCACCGACCAGCAGGACTCGATCTCCGGCAGGTCCCGCAGCCGGTCGGGGATGTCGTCCGGGGCCGACTGGTCGAAGGGCGAGACCGAGATCAGCGCGCTGGTGGGAAAGCCCGTCTGGTTGTGGTCGACCACTGCCGTGTAGCCGCGGATGACGCCGCGCTCCTCGAGGCGGCGCACCCGCTGGTGGGCGGCGGACGTGGACAACCCCGTCGCCTTGCCCAGGTCGGTGAAGCTCATCCGGCCGTCCCGCGTGAGCAGGTCGACGATCTTGCGGTCCAGGTCCTCCACGGCGCACAGGCTAATGCCGTGGATGGCAGCATGAGCGGCATGACCGAGGACCCGCCGCGACGACTGCTGTTGCTGGACTCCGCCAGCCTGTACTTCCGTGCGTTCTACGGTGTGCCGGACCGGCGCCGGTCGCGCAGCGCGCCCCCGAACAACGCGGTCCGCGGATTCCTCGACATGATCGCGACCCTGGTCGAGCGCTACCAGCCCACCCATCTAGTCGCCTGCTGGGACAACGACTGGCGACCGGCCTTCCGGGTGGCGGCGATCCCCTCCTACAAGACGCACCGGCTGCTCGACGGCAGCGACACCGTGGAGGACACCCCCGCGGACCTGCTGCCCCAGGTGCCGATGATCGTGGACCTGCTGGCGGCGCTGGGGATCGCGCGAGTGGGCGCGGACGGCTTCGAGGCCGACGACGTCATCGGCACCCTGACCCACCAGTGGGGTAGCCGGGCGAAGGGCGCGGTGGACGTCGTGACCGGCGACCGCGACCTGTTCCAGCTCGTCGACGACGCGGTCCCCGTGCGGATCGTCTACACCGCCAAGGGCGGCGTCCGCTCCCCCGACGTGATGACGCAGGCGGCGCTGGAGGAGAAGTACGGCATCGGCAGCGGTGCCGCCTACGCGGACATGGCGATCCTGCGCGGCGACACCTCCGACGGGCTTCCGGGCGTGCCGGGAATCGGTGAGAAGACCGCCGCCGCGCTCATCAACCGGTATGCCGACCTGCAGGGTCTGCGGGCCGCGCTCGCCGACGGTGACCCGCACCTGAAGGGGGCCCGGCGGAAGAACCTGGAGGAGGCCGCCGACTACCTGGACGCGGCACCGCAGGTGGTGCGCGTCGCCCGCGACGCCCCGGTGGGTGCGGTCGACGGCGCGCTGCCGACGGCGGTGACCGACCCCGAGCGGCTGATCGGGCTCGCCGACGAGCTGGACGTGCGCTCACCCGTGAACCGGGTGCTGGCCTCCCTGCGTCTCGGCACGGACTGAGCGGCGGGCACCATGGGTTTCATGTCCTACGACGTCGAGGCGCTGCGCGCGCACTTCCCCTCCCTGCAGTCCGGCCTGGCTCACTTCGACGGCCCGGGCGGCACCCAGACCCCCCGCGAGGTCGGCGAGGCGATCGCCCGGGTGCTGACCGGCCCGCTGTCGAACCGCGGCCGGGTCGGTGTGTCCGAGGTCAACGCCGACGACGCGGTGACGGCCTTCCGTGCCGCCTATGCCGACTTCTTGGGTGCCTCCCCGAGGGGCGTCGTCTACGGGCGCAGCGCCACCCAGCTCACCTACGACTTCTCCCGCCACCTCGCCAAGGGCTGGGGCGGCGGTGACGAGGTTGTCGTGAGCCGGCTGGACCACGACGCCAACGTGAGCCCGTGGGTCCAGGCCGCCGCCGCGGCCGGGGCACGGGTGCGCTGGATCGACTTCGACCCGCAGACCGCCGAGGTCGACCTGGGCAGCGTCACCGAGGCCATCACCGACCGGACCCGGGTGGTGGCCCTGACGGCCGCCTCCAACCTCCTGGGGACCAAGCCGCCGGTGCGCCGCATCGCGGACGCGGCGCACGCCGCCGGGGCACTGGTCTACGTCGACGGCGTGCACTACAGCGCCCACCAGTTCGTCGACGTCGCGGAGCTCGGCGCCGACTTCTTCGTCTGCTCGCCCTACAAGTTTCTCGGCCCGCACTGCGCGGTGCTCGCGGCGGCACCGGAGCTGCTGGAGAGCCTCACCCCGGACAAGCTCGAGCCGTCCACCAACGAGGTGCCGGAACGTTTCGAGTTCGGCACGCTGCCCTACGAGATCATGGCCGGGGCCACGGCAGCGGTGGAGGTCCTGGCCGCCCTCGCACCGGGCGACGCCACGGAGCGGCGGGAGCAGCTGAGGTCCTCCCTGCACGCCGTCGACCGCCACGAGCTGCGGCTGCGCCAGGTCGTCGAGGCCGGCCTGTGCGACCTCGGCGGCGAGGCGGTACTGCACTCGCGGGCCGCCGACCGGACCCCGACCCTGCTGGTGACCTTCCCCGGCCGGCGCTCGCTCGACGCCTACCACTTCCTCGCCGAGCGCAAGGTCCTCGCGCCCGCGGACTGGTTCTACGCTCACCAGGCCTCGTTGCGTCTCGCCCTCGACGACAGCCACGCGCTGCGGATCGGGCTCGCGCCCTACACCAGCGACGAGGACGTGGCGCGACTGCTCGAGGGGCTCGCCGACTTCGTCGCGCACAGCGCCTCCGGAGGCGGCAGAGCCGCGCGCTGACGGGCGCGCTCGCCCGCGGACGGGTTGTCCGATGGGCGCCGTGGTCGCGGACAGCTGCGGCGGGTGGTGTCGCCCGCCGCCGTGACGCGAATCTCATTCCGGGACGCGGAAAATTGAGGGGCGGCCGGGAGCGCCGCGGAGTTACGCTTCTCCGTGACGCCCATCGGCGTCGCCTTCCACACCCTCCCTCACCCTGAGAGGTCCGCCTTGTCCGCTCCTGCCACGACCGCGGTGGAGTATCCCGACAAGATCGACGCCGCCGTCCTGAAGGTCGCTGGCGTCGTCGTGCTCGGCGCCATCATGTCGATCCTCGACATCACCGTCGTCAACGTCGCGCTCCGCACGTTCCAGACGGCGTTCGCCAAGGGCGGGGTGCCGCTCGACTACTCCACCGTCGCCTGGACGGTCACCGGCTACACCCTCGCGCTCGCCACCGTGATCCCGTTGTCCGGGTGGGCTGCTGACCGCTTCGGCACCAAGCGGCTCTACATGATGGCCATCCTGCTCTTCTCGATCGGCTCGGCGCTGTGCGCCACCTCAAGCTCGATCGAGATGCTGGTCGGCTTCCGGGTGCTGCAGGGACTCGGCGGCGGCATGCTCATGCCGCTGGGCATGACGATCATGACCCGCGCCGCCGGCCCGGCCCGGATGGGCCGGCTCATGGCGATCCTCGGCATCCCGATGCTGCTCGGCCCGATCTTCGGCCCCATCCTGGGCGGGTGGCTGATCGACCACCTCAGCTGGCACTGGATCTTCCTCATCAACGTGCCGGTCGGTGTGATCGCCCTGGTCTACGCGCGGTTCGCGCTCCCGAAGGACAACCCGCAGCCGTCCGAGTCGTTCGACTTCGTGGGCATGCTGATGATGAGCCCGGGCCTGGCCCTGTTCCTCTACGGCGTGTCCTCGATCCCCGGTGAGGGGGGCGTGGGGAACGTCAAGGTGCTGGCACCCGGCCTCGTCGGGCTGGCGCTCATGGTCGGGTTCGTGCTCTACAGCTTCACGCCGCGGCACCCGCTGCTGGACCTGCGGCTCTTCCGCAACCGCAACCTCAGCGTCTCGGTGCTGACCATGTTCATCTTCGCCGCTGCCTTCTTCGGTGGCCTCCTGCTCGTGCCGCAGTTCCTGCAGCAGGTGCAGGGCGAGACCCCCCTCGACGCCGGCTGGCTGGTCGCGCCGCAGGGCGTCGGCGCGATGCTGACCATGCCCATCGCCGGCGCCCTCGCCGACCGCATCCCGGTCGGGCGGATCGTGCCCTTCGGCCTGGTGCTCATCACCGGCGGGATGTTCGCCCTCACCCAGATCCAGGCCGACTCCTCGCACTGGGGCTTCCTGATCCCGGTGCTGTTCGTGATGGGTCTGGGCATGGGCGCCACGATGATGCCGATCATGACGTCGGCGTTGAAGACCCTCACCCACCACGAGGTGGCGCGGGGTTCGACGCTGCTCAACATCACGCAGCAGATCGCCAGCTCGGTGGGCGTCGCGACCTTCTCCGTCGTGCTGACCAACGCGTTCAAGAGCCACCCGCTGGTCACCCAGGGCGGGGAGTACCTGCAGGCCGCGACGACGACGCACGACCCGTCCCAGCTGCAGGCGCTGGCCGGGAAGCTGCCGGCGGTGGGCGAGTTCCTCTCCCAGCACGCCGGTGCGCCCGCCGCTGCGGTCAAGGCCTTGGCCGCCGAGGTGGCCGACCAGGCGGCCGCGGCCTTCGCCCACACCTTCTGGGTGGCGGCCTTCCTGGTGGCCCTCACGCTCGTGCCGGCGTTCTTCCTTCCGCGCAAGCGTGAGGAGTCGCACGTGGGCGACGACGAGGACACCCAGGGCGCGGCGCCGGTCCTCGTGCACTGACGCGGCCATGGGCGCCCGGCTGGCACCCTGCCGTGCTGGGTCCGGACGCCGGGCTGCCCACCACTGGGGAACAGCCCGGCGTCGCTTCAGCCCCTGATCAGGCAGAACGGGTGCCCGGCCGGGTCGAGGTAGACCCGGAACTGGCCGTCCTTCGACGGCTGGCGGTCGTGCACCCGGGCGCCGGCGGCGACCACGGCGGGCTCGGCGGCCGCGATGTCGGGGACCGAGAGGTCCAGGTGGGCTTGCTGTGGGTGGGCCCCACCCGGCCAGGTGGGCTCGACCCAGTCCTCGATCCGCTGGAAGGCCAAGGCCGTGCGCCCGTCCGGGTGCTCCGGGCTCACTCCCCCGCCGGGTGGGACCAGGGTCGTCCAGTCGGCGTCGGAGCCCTCCTCGAGCTCCCAGCCGAGGACCTCGGCGTAGAAGCGGCCGAGCGCCAGCGCGTCCGGGCAGTCGAGGATGACCAGGTCGAGCTTGGGCTTGGGCAGCGCTGCGTCCGTCATGGCACCACGCTAGCGAGTGCCACCGACAACCCTTGCGGCGTCGCACCCGCGTGACGGCCGCCCAGCACCCCTATCGCGGCCGGATGCCGGGTCAGTCCAGCCGGTCGGCGGCGACGACCCCGCGCAGGATGGCGTCGACGGCCCGGTGCGCCGTCTTGGCCAGGGCCGGCTCCGGCGCCGCGTCGGCGACCTGGCCGAGCAGGTCGACGACCTGCTTGGTCCGGCGCACGAAGTCGCCCGCCGAGATGTCGCTGTCCCGCAGCACCGTCTCCAGGCGCGCGCCGCTGGCCCAGCGGTGCATCATCCACGCCATGCCGGCATCCGGTTCCCCGGTCAACGGCAGGGCGTGCGCGCGCTCGCGGTCCTCCAGCCGCGCCCACACCCGCAGCATCGCGTCATGCGCCTCCTCGACGTCGTCGTTCGGGATGCGCGGAGCCAGGCCACCCTCGTCGCGGCGGGGCTCGAAGACCAGCATCGACACGACCGCGGCCAGCCCCGCGGGATCGAGCCTCCGCCACAGGCCACCGCGCAGGCACTCGGCCGCGAGCAGGTCCTTCTCGGTGTAGAGCCGGCGCAGCGTCTGCCCGCTGGGCGACACGCGGGTGCCGTCCTCCTCGAGGTAGCCGAGCTCGCCGAGCAGGTCGCAGATCCGGTCGAACGTGCGGGCCACGGAGTTCGTGCGCCCCTCGACCTTGCGCTGCAGCCCGTCGGTCTCCCGGCGCAGCCGCCACCACCGCTCGGCCCACCGAGCGTGCTGCTCCCGGTCCGGGCAGCCGTGGCACGGATGGGCCCGCAGCTGCCGGCGCAGCTCGGCGACCTCGCCGGCCACGTCCCCCGTCGCGGCGGCCGATCCGTCCTCCTGCTCACGTTCCTGGTCATCAGAGTCGCCCCGGCGGCGACCTGCCGGCGGGTCGTGCGGCACCTTGACGCGGACGGTGGAGGCGAGGTCGCGACGAGCCTTCACGTTGCGGGCGTTGAAGTTCCGCGGCAGGTCGATGTGCGCGACCGGCTCCACCGGGCCCGGCACCTCGTCGGGGGTCAGCCGCCGCAGCCGGCCCTCGGCGGTCACCACGGTCGGGAGGTGGCCGTGGCCGTTGTGGCCGTGGCTGTCCCGAACCACGACGGCGTAGCCCGCCCGACGTCCGGCCAGCACCCGGAACACGTCGCCGGGGCGCAGCCGCTCCAGGCTCAGCTCGGCCGCGGCCCGCCGGCTGGCCGACCTGCGTTTGGCGGCCTGCTTCTCCAGCATCGTGATCTGGCGACGGAGCTCGGCATACTCCGCGAAGTCGCCCCGGTCGCAGGTCATCGCCTCGGCGTAGCCCTGCAGCGCGTCCTCGTTGCGGCGCACCCGGCGCGAGAGGCCCACGACGGCCCGGTCCGCCTGGAACTGCGCGAAGGACGTCTCGAGGATCTCGCGCGCGGTCTCCCGACCGACCTGGGCCACCAGGTTGACCGCCATGTTGTAGGTCGGGCGGAAGCTGGAGTGCAGCGGGTAGGTCCGGGTCGAGGCCAGCCCGGCGACGGCGAGCGGGTCCACGTCCCGCCCCGCGAGCACGACGGCGTGCCCCTCGACGTCGATCCCCCGGCGGCCCGCACGTCCGGTCAGCTGGGTGTACTCGGCGGGCGTGATGTCGGCGTGTGTCTCGCCGTTGAACTTCACCAACCGCTCGAGCACCACGGTGCGCGCGGGCATGTTGATGCCCAGGGCCAGCGTCTCGGTGGCGAACACGGCGCGGATCCGCCCCTGCGTGAACAGCTCCTCGACGACCTCCCGGAAGGTCGGCAGCATGCCGGCGTGGTGCGCGGCGAACCCTCGCGTCAGCCCGTCGACGAAGTCCGGGTAGCCCAACACCCCGAGGTCCTCGTCGGCGATCCCGCTGACCCGCTCCTCGACGATCCGCCGGATCCGGTGGCCCTCGTGGTCCGGGATCAGCCGGGTCCCCCACGCCAGGAGCTGCTCCACCGCGGCGTCGCAGCCGGCCCGGCTGAAGATGAAGGTGATCGCCGGGAGCAGTCCCTCCCGGTCCAGGCGGTTGATGACCTCGGCGCGGCTGGGCCGCCCGCCGAACCGGCCGGAGAACCCGCCGCGGGAGCCGCCGGGCCCGGCGGGGGCGCCCCCGCGTGCCTTGCGGGGCCGGCCCCTGCGCCCGCGCGGGCCGCCGACGTCCTCGAGCCGTCCGCGCCGGTCGGTGCCGCGTTCCATGCGTCGGACCTGCTCCAGCAACCGCGGGTTCACCCGCGCGGTGTCGATGTCGTCCCCGGGCCGGCCCTGCTCGTCGAGGAACAGGTCGAACAGCTCCCGGCCGACCATCATGTGCTGCCACAGCGGCACCGGACGGTGCTCCTCGACGATCACGTCGGTGGCGCCACGGACCTCCTTCAGCCAGTCGCCGAACTCCTCGGCGTTGCTGACCGTCGCCGACAGCGAGATCACCTGCACCGACTCCGGCAGGTGGATGATGACCTCCTCCCACACCGCTCCGCGGAACCGGTCGGCGAGGTAGTGCACCTCGTCCATGACGACGTAACCGAGGCCGTCCAAGGTGGTCGAGCCGGCATACATCATGTTGCGCAGCACCTCGGTGGTCATGACCACCACGGGTGCCTCGCCGTTGACGGAGGCGTCCCCGGTGAGCAGCCCGACCCGGTCGGCGCCGTGGCGACGCACCAGGTCGGCATACTTCTGGTTCGACAGGGCCTTGATGGGCGTGGTGTAGAAGGCCTTGCGGCCGGTCTGGAGGGCGAGGTGGACCGCGAACTCCCCCACCACGGTCTTGCCGGAGCCGGTCGGGGCCGCGACGAGGACCCCGCGTCCCTCCTCCACCGCCCGGCACCCGCGGACCTGGAAGTCGTCGAGCGGGAAGTCGTAGCCGGCGGCGAACCGTCCTGCCTCACTCGCCGCGAACCGGGACCTCTCCAGGGCAGCGGCATACCGCTGCGCGGGGGTGGACATGTCCTCAGGCTACGTCAGGGCCGGCACGCGCTCAGCCGGGCGCGCGGTGCCGCGATCCCCCGGACAGGACCACCCGGACCGCCGCGGGAACCGCCTCGCACGTCAGTGGCAGCGGCCGGAACCGCTCCCCGTCGGCGTAGGTCATCAGCTCCGGCCCGGCGACCTCCACCTGCTGCCCGCGCAGCAGCTGCACCGCGGGGTGGCTCAGGTGGGTGCCGCGGAAGACGCGCGGCAGCACCCGCAGCAGCTCCGGCACCGAGACCGGGCGCACGACCAGGACGTCCAGCAGCCCGTCGTCCCAGCGGGCTTCCGGGCAGATCTGCAGTCCCCCGCCGTATGCCGGCCCGTTGCCGACCGCGACGAGCATCGCCTCGGTCTGCACCTCCCGGCCGTCGACGGTGACCCGGTAGGGCATCGGACGGAAGACCGGCAGCTCCCGCGCCACCGCGAGCAGGTAGCGGAGCCGCCCGCGGGGCCAGCGCAGCTGGTTCGCGCGCTCGGTGACGAGGGCGTCGAAGCCGGCGGCCAGCACGCCGGCGAACCAGTGCGCCCGGCCCTCCCGGTCGGTGTGCCGCCCGAGGTCGACGGGTCGGGGAACTCCGCGGGCGATCACCTCCGCCGCTGCGCGCAGGTCGTGGACCGGCAGCCCGAGGGCGCGTGCCACGTCGTTGCCGGTGCCGGCCGCCACGACGCCGAGGGCGCAGTCCGTGCCCGCGCACACGTCGGCGCCGAGGTGGACCATGCCGTCCCCGCCCACGACGACCAGCACGTCCACACCCGCCTGCACGGCTTCGCGGGCGTGCTGGTGAGCCGCCTCGGCCGTCTCCTCGGAGACGTCGAGCACCTCGAGCTCGGCGGCGCGCAGCCGGGCGCTGACCTCGGCACCCGCGCGTGCGCCGCGCCCGACACCGGAGGTGGGGTTCACGAGGACCGCGACCCGGCGGGCGCGCCCCGGCACGCCAGGACTCACTCCGGCAGCACACCCTCCACCAGGCATCGCTGCAGGGTAGCGGCCGCTAGAGCTCGCTGGCCTCGTCATCGGGCACGTCCACCCAGTTGGGCTGCTCCCGTGCCCGCTTGCGGTCCATGAGGAACGCGACGCCGACCGCGCCGTAGTAGAGCGCGACCATCGGCATCATCAGCGCCAGCATCGTCCAGGCGTCCGGCGTCGGGGTCATCATCGCGGCGAAGACGGCGATCAGCATGACCGCGACCCGCCACCCCTTGAGCATCACGCGGGCCGGCAGCACGTGGGCGACGTTGAGCATGACGAGGAAGACCGGGAGGAGGAAGGCGCAGCCGAAGGCGAGGATGAACCGGGTCACGAAGGCCAGGTACATCGAGGCGTCGGCGAGGTTCGCCTGACCGGCGGGGGTGAACGAGTAGAGCACCTCCACGGCCTTGGGCAGTGCCCAGGTGGCCAGGTAGCAGCCGCCGAGGAAGAGCGGGACGGCCGCGCAGATGAACGCCATGGCGGTGCGGCGTTCCTTCTTGGTCAGGCCCGGCACGAGGAACGCCCAGATCTGGTAGAGCCAGATCGGGCTGGCGACGATGATCCCGAGGAACAGCGCGACCTTGAGCTGGATCGAGAACGGTTGGGTGACTCCGCCGAAGTTCAGGTTGACCAGGACGTCACCGCGGGCGTGGCGCACCGCGGCCAGCGGTGCCGTCAGCTTGTGGATGAGCGGGTCGTAGAGCAGCCAGCCGGCCACGGCTCCCAGCAGGATGCCGATGGCGGCGATGACGACCCGCTTGCGCAACTCGCGCAGGTGGTCGGCGAGCGACATCCGCCCTTCAGGGTTGTCGCGTCGCCTCAGGCCGGGCATGCGTGTGGTGGACAGGACGAAGTATGCCGGTCAGTCGGGTCAGGCGCCGTGCTGCTGCCCGTGCGGCTGGTGCTGCGGGTCGTCCTGCGCCGCGTCGCGCCACTGCTGCTCGGGGCCGTCCGCCGGCGTGGACCCGGTGGAGGACCCGGACCCCTGCTCGCGACGCGTCTCCGCGCGCTGCTCCGGGTCGTGGATCACGTCCCCACGCACCGTGTCGCGGCTGGCCGGCGACTTGCCGTCGTTCTTCATCTCGCCCATCTCCGACTTGAAGATGCGCATGGAGCGACCCATGCTCCGGGCCGCATCCGGCAACCGCTTCCAGCCGAAGACGACGACGACCACGATGATGAGCAGCACGATGTGCCAGCCCTCGAAGAGTCCGCGCCAACCCATGATCTGTGTACCTTCCGTCGTGCGTTCGCCGTGCTCCGTGCGGTGCTACTGCGTCCTGGGTGTTGCCGGCGACGATACGCGCGGCCAAGTCTACGTCCTGGTGAGGCTAGCGAAAGGAACCTGCGTGATCGGCATACGCGTCCAGGGCGCGTCGGGCCGTGTCGGCGACCTCCGCGGCCAGGTCCGCGGGCTCCAGCACGGTGGCCTGGCCACCGAGGCGCAGCAGCAGCCGCCGCAGCCAGGCGGTGTCCGCCGTGCGCAGCACGACCGTGCGGCTGCCGTCGTCGTGCTCGGTGACCGACTCCGTCGGGTAGTAGTCGGCCACCCAGGAGGCGGAGGGAGCGAGACGGAGCCGCACCCGCAGGTCGGTGGGTGCCGGCGCGAAGACGCCTGCGTCCAGGTTGCGCTGACGCGCCTCCGACGGGGGCGTGCCGTCCTCGTCGAGCAGGTCCAGCCGCTCCATGCGGTCGAAGCGGAAGAGGCGGACGTCCTCGGCGCGGTGGCACCAGGCCTCGAGGTACCAGGTGCCGTCGACGTTGAGCACCCGCATCGGGTCGACGTCGCGCTCGGTGGCCTCGTCCCGGGCGGCCACCAGGTAGCGCAGGTGGAGCCGGCGGTGCTCGGCGACCGCCCGCTGGGCGCTGGTGAGCTGACCGGCCTCGCTGCCCTCGTCGATGGTCACCCGGATCCGCGAGCTGGCCTCGGCGAGCTGTCCGGTGGCGGCCTCCAGCTTGGCCAGCGCCCGGTCGACCGCCTCCCGGTCGCCGATCCCCGGCACGGCGGCGAGCGCCCGCAGCCCGGCGATGAGGGCGATCGCCTCGTCGACCCCGAGCCGCAGGGGGCGGGCGATCGGGTCGGCGTTGCCGAGGTAGACCTTGCCGCCCTCCCACTCGGCCTCGATGAGGTCGTCGGGCATGTGGCCGGGGGTCCCGCAGACGAAGAGCAGCTGCAGGTCCTCCTCGATCTGCTCGGTGGACACGCCGAGCTCGCGGGCGGCCTCCTCGATGTCGATGCCCTGCCGGTTGAGCAGCCAGGGCACCATGGTCAGCAGCCGTGACAGCCGGCTGGTGGCGGACTCGTTGCTGCTCACGCGTTGACCTCCGTGCCGGGCTCGGCCGTGGACTGGGGCCTTGACTCGACTCCGGACTCGGGCGTGGACTCGGCCCTGAGGACGCCGGTGAGCCGGCGCACCACGGCGTCGACCAGCTCGGTCGGCTCCAGGACGACCACGTCCGGGCCGAAGGAGGCGAGCTCGTCGGCGAAGATCTCCACGTCGTTGAAGTCCAGGCCCACCTGCGACCAGTCCGCGTCGAGGTCACGCACCAGCGTGGCCCGCCGGCGCAGCGTGTGCCCGGCCCCGCGGCGCACCCTCACCGCGGCCGGCTGCGGCGGTCGCTCCTGGGCCATCTGGTCGATCATCGGCCGGGGGTCGTGCCCGGCCGGCACCTCGTAGGACCCGGGCTTGCCGTCGCGGGCCACCTTGCCCTCGATCCGGCCGAGCCGGAACACCCGCTCGGCGTCCCGGTCGGTGTCGAACCCGGTGAGGTACCACCGGCCGTGCCAGGAGGCGATGCCCCAGGGCTGGACGTGTCGCGTGGTGCGCTCCCCCGACCGGGCCGCCCGGTAGTCGAACCGGATCGGGTATCGCCCCACCACCGCCTGCTTGACCGCGTCGAAGGCCGGCTCGGCGGTGCGGACCCGCGGCTCGAGCCCGACGATCGAGGCGTCGTCGCGCTCCACGCCCGCCGCCTCCAGCTTGCGCAGGGCCTGTGCCGCCGGCGCGCCCAGGCTCGCCCGGTGCCACGTGCGGCTCGCGAGGCCGAGCACCGCGAGCTCGTCCGGCTCGAAGGAGATGTCCGGCAGTGCGTACTCGCGCCGGTCGATCCGGTAGCCGGGCTCGTCGTCGAACAGCACGTCCGCGGCCTCGGTGATGAGCGGGATGCCGAGGTCGCGCAGCTCGTCCTTGTCGCGCTCGAACATGCGGTCGAACGCCTCCACGGAGGCCGTCTGGGCGTATTGCGGCACCGCGTCGCGGATCTTCGCCTTGGACAACGGCCGGCGGGTGTAGAGCAGGCAGATGACCAGGTTGAGCAGCCGCTCGGTCTTGTCGCTGTTGTGGGCGGCCCTGCGGCCCCCGTCCGTCCTCGATGCCATCGGGATGACCGTACCCGAACCGGCTCCGGGTTCGTGCTCAGCACGTGCTCGTTACGCTGCACGGATGGTGACGTGGCGCGAGGGCGTGGTCCTCGCCGTCCGCTCCCGCCGCCCCGGGGCCGTGGAGTATGCCGTGCGCCTGGCTCCCGTGGCCTCCGCACCGCCGGCAGTCGTCGCCGCCGTGGGGTATGCCGACCTGGTCGGCGAGGCGGGGGTCGGCGAGCGGGTGCTGCTCACCACCGACGCCCTCGACGAGGGGCTCGGCACCGGCGGGGTCGCCTTCGTCGCCGCGCTGCCCGACCGGGTCCCGGCTGCCTCCGAGGCCGCTGGTGAGACCGGCGAGGGCTGGGAGGCCGGTACGCGCGGGAGGACCCGTGCGGGCGGCGAGGCCGGCGCGACGGGGAGCCGTGGCCGAGTCGTGAAGGTCCGCTACACCCCGCTGCAGACCCTCGTGCCGGCGGTGGAGGATCACGACAGCCTCCACCACGAGCTCTTGCGCGAGGCCGACGACCTCGCCGGACTGCCCGTCGTGGTCGCCGACCTGCACTCCGCGCTGCCGGCCGTGCTGGCCGCGCTGCGGCAGGACGCACCGTCAGCCCGCGTCGCCTACGTGATGACCGACGAGGCGGCGCTCCCGCTGGCGTTCTCCCGCGCGGTGGCCGCTCTGCGCGAGGCCGGGTGGCTGGCCGGCGTCGTCACCACGGGCCAGGCGTTCGGCGGCGACCTGGATTCGGTCACCCTGCACAGCGGGTTGCTCGCTGCCCGCCACGTCCTGTCGGCAGATGCTGTCGTGGTGGCGCCCGGGCCCGGTGGTGTCGGCACCGGTACGCGGTGGGGCTTCACCGGTGTCGCCGCGGGCGAGGCGGTGAACGCGGTCGGCACGCTGGGCGGCCGAGCCGTCGGCGCCCTGCGTGTGTCGGGTGCGGATCCGCGGGAGCGCCACCGGGGGCTGTCGCACCACAGTCGCACCGCCTACGGGCGGGTCGCCCTGACCAGCGCGGACCTGCCCGTGCCGGTCCCGCCGCCGGCGTCTGTCGACTCCGACGGCGGCGATGGTCCGGCTGGGGCCGACGCCGCCGCGACGTGCCGCCTGCGGGAGCTGCAGCCGCTTCTCCAGCGGCAGGTGAGCGACCTGGTGGGGGGCGCCAGGGCGAGGCTCACGGCATACGACGTGGACGTGACGGGCCTCGTGACAGCTCTGCACGCGGGTCCGGCGCCCCTGTCCAGCATGGGGCGCTCGCTGCAGGAGGACCCGGTCGCCTTCCTGGCCGCCGCAGCCGCCGGCCGCCACGCCGCGACACTCCTGCCGTGCCGGGTCCGCCGCCCCTGAGCGCGATCTAGGGACTCTCCACCAGATCTAGGGACTCTCCACCAGATCTAGGGGGATTCCGCGCGATCTGGGGACTCTGTCCCGGATCTAGGCAGTTTTCGCGTGATCTCGGGACTCTCCGGACGGGGAAGAGTCCCGAGATGCGTGGCAAAGCCCCTAGATGCGGCTGGACGCCCAATCCCTGCAGGTCGCGCCGGCTCTGGGGCGCGCACCATCCCCGAGACCGGGCCTGCCGACGCGCACCTCGCCCACCAGCCCGCGCACCATCCTCGAGACCGGGGCCTGCCGAGCCAGCAAGCCCTTGGTCTCAGCGCGATCTCGGGAGTTTCCGCGCGATCTCGGGACTTTCCGGCCGATGAAAGCCCCGAGATTCGCGGGAAAGTCCCGAGATGCGCGGGAGAGTCCCTAGATCGGGCTACTGGGTGGTGGTGCCGAGGATGTCGACGACGAAGACCAGGGTGTCGGTGCCCTTGATCCCGGCCTGCGGCTGGCCCTTCTTGCCGTAGCCGTCGTTCGGCGGGACCACCAGGAGCAGTCGGCTGCCGACCCGCTGGCCAACGAGCCCCTTGTCCCAGCCGGGGATGACCCGGCCCACGCCGATCGGGAACGACGCGGGCGCGCCGCCGTGGTCGAAGTTGGAGTCGAACTTCTTGCCGTTGCGCCAGATGACGCCGGTGTAGTTGACGCTCACCGTCTCGCCGGCCTTGACGACTTGGCCCTTGCCCTTGACCAGCGGCTGCACGACCAGGCTCTTCGGCGGCTGCTTGCCCTTGGGAACGGTGATCGTGGCGGCCTTGCCGTCGTGGTAGGCCACCTTGGGCAGGCCCGGCTTCGGCGCGACCGCCGTGCCCTGGGCGTGCTTGAGCAGGTTCTGCGAGCTCTTCAGGTCGACGAGCCACACCATGGTGTCGTTGCCGCCGATGCCCAGCTGCGGGTTGCCCTTGGAGCCGAAGGCGTCCTTGGGCGGGATCGCCACGACCACACGGTCACCGGCGTGGTGACCGGCCAGCCCCTTGATGAGGCCCGGCATGACGTGCTGGGAGTCGAGCTGGATGGTGATCGGCTGCTTGCCGAAGGTGGACTCCAGCTGCTTGCCGTTCTTGCCGTTGGCCACCGCGAAGTTGAAGGTGACCAGCTGCCCCTCCTTGACCGCTGCGCCCTTGCCCTTCTTGACGACCTTGTCCTCGGTCTTCGGCACGCCGAACGGCTTGGTGCTGAACGACAGCTGCGGCACCTTCTGCTGGGCGCCCTTGCCGCTCGAGCCCTTGCTGGCGCTGGCCGACGGCGAGGCGCTGGGGCTCGGTGCGGAGGCCATGACGACGTTCACGTCCGACATCGGGCTGTTCAGGGTGGGCTGGCTGGCCGACGCCGAGGATGACGACGAGGCGGAGGCCGAGCTGCTGCTGTGCGCCGAGCTGCTCTGACCACCGCAACCGGCGACGAGCACGAGGGGCAGCGCGGCCAGGGGGAGCAGCCGGAGGCGGGAGGTATGCACGGAAGTCGGACCTTTGCAGTGGGAGACGGGCAGCGTCGCGAGACGCCGCAACGATAACTGCCGAAACCCGGCGGCCGTTCCCCGCACCCGTCAGAGGTGCGTCACATCCCCTCGATGAGGCGCGCCACCCGCGGGTCGCTGGCGGCAAAGGGGTCCTTGCAGAGCACCGTGCGCTGGGCCTGGTCGTTGAGCTTCAGGTGCACCCAGTCGACGGTGAAGTCACGCCGGTGCTGCTGCGCCGCCCGGATGAAGTCGCCGCGCAGCTTGGCACGCGTGGTCTGCGGCGGGCGCGTCTTGGCCTCGAAGACCTCGAGGTCGGTGCACACCCGGGCGGTCCTCCCCCGGCGCTGGAGCAGGTAGAACAGTCCCCGGTCCCGGTTGATGTCGTGGTAGGCGAGGTCCAGCTGCAGCATGCGGGGGTGACCGAGGGACAGACCGTGCCGGTCGGCATACCGGCGCAGCATCTGGAACTTGATGACCCAGTCGATCTCGGTCTCCACCAGCGACAGGTCATCGGTCTCCACCGCGATGAGGGTGCGCTGCCACAGGTCGAGCACCTGCTTGTGGATCGGGTCGTCGAGGCCCTCGCGGTCGGCGAAGTCCCGTGCGCGCTCGTAGAACTCGCCCTGGATGTCGAGGGCGGACAGGAGCCGGCCGTTGGCCAGGCGCACGGTGCGTCGCCCGGTCATGTCGTGGCTGATGTCCCGGATCGCCCGGATCGGGTTCTCCAAGGACAGGTCGCGCATCACCGTCCCGGCCTCGATCATGCGCAGGACCAGGTCGGCCGAACCGACCTTGAGCATCGTGGTCGTCTCGCTCATGTTGGAGTCGCCCACGATGACGTGGAGCCGGCGGTAGCTCTCGGCGTCGGCGTGCGGCTCGTCGCGGGTGTTGATGATCGGCCGGGACCGGGTGGTGGCGCTGGAGACCCCCTCCCAGATGTGCTCCGCTCGCTGGCTCACGCAGTAGATGGCGCCGCGCGGCGTCTGCAGCACCTTGCCGGCGCCGACGATGATCTGCCGGCTGACGAGGAACGGGATGAGGACGTCGGCGAGCCGGCTGAACTCCCCGTGCCGGCCGACCAGGTAGTTCTCGTGGCAGCCGTAGCTGTTGCCGGCCGAGTCGGTGTTGTTCTTGAACAGGTAGATGTCGCCGGTGACGCCCTCCTCGGCGAGCCGCTGCTCGGCGTCGACGACCAGCCCCTCGAGGATCCGCTCCCCCGCCTTGTCGTGGACGACGAGTTCGGTGAGGTCGTCGCACTCGGCGGTGGCGTACTCCGGGTGGCTGCCGACGTCGAGATACAGCCGCGAGCCGTTGCGCAGGAACACGTTCGAGCTGCGGCCCCACGAGACCACCCGGCGGAACAGGTAGCGGGCGACCTCGTCCGGCGAGAGCCGGCGCTGGCCGCGGAAGGTGCACGTGACGCCGTACTCGGTCTCGATCCCGAAGATCCGTCGGTCCACGACCCGAGACTAGTGGTCGTGCCTGGAAGTACAGCGTCGTAAGTTGAGACGCGTCTCGGCGAGGGGAAGCGCCGAGCCTCCGTGATCTTGCTTTGCTCGGAGGCGTCTGCGATGTCTCGTCGGTCCCCGTTCGTCGTCGAGTTGTCCGAGGCCGATCGGACGGTGCTCGAGCAGCGTTCGCGCGCATACACGGCGCCCTACGCGCAGGTGCTGCGGGCCAGGATCGTGCTGATGGCCGCGGACGGCGAGCGCAATGCGGTGATCGCGCAGCGCCTGGATGTCGACGTCAGCGTGGTCAGCCGGTGGCGCAGGCGGTTCTGCGAGGCCGGTCTGGCGGGGTTGGACGACCGTCGGCGATCGGGCCGCCCGCGGTCCTTTCCGGCGCCGGTGGTCGCTGAGGTCAAGGCGATGGCCTGCGAACCGCCCGAGGTCCGGGAGGTGCCGCTGGCGCGGTGGAGTTCGGCGGAGTTGGCCGCTCAGGCCGTTGCCGAGGGCCTGGTGATGGCGGTCTCGGCCTCCACGGTCCGCCGCTGGCTGCACGATGATGCGATCCGCCCCTGGCTGCACCGCTCATGGATCTTCCCGCGCGATCCGGACTTCGCGGTCAAGGCCGCCCGGGTACTCGACCTCTACGCCCGAGTCTGGGACGGCGTCGCCCTCGGTGAGGACGAGTACGTCATCAGCGCCGATGAGAAGTCCCAGCTACAAGCCCTCTCGCGCCGCCATCGGGAACTCCCGCCCGGTTCGGGCCGGACTCGGCGGGTGGAGTTCGAGTACACCCGTGGCGGCACCCTGGCCTACTTCGGCGCCTACGACGTCCACCGCGCCCACCTGTTCGGCATGACCGCACCGAAGACCGGGATCGTCCCGTTCTCCGCGCTGGTCGAGCAGGTGATGACCACCGAGCCCTACGCCTCGGCCCGTCGGGTGTTCTGGATCGTGGACAACGGCTCCTCGCATAACGGAGTTCGTTCGATCCAGCGGATGCGCACGGCTTGGCCGACAGCCGAGCTGGTGCACCTGCCGATCCACGCCTCCTGGCTGAACCAGATCGAGATTGTCTTCTCCATCATCGGGCGCAAAGTGCTCCGCCCGGCCGACTTCGCAGACCTCGATGCCCTGGCCACACGGCTGACCGCGTTCGAGCCCCGGTTCAACGCCACCGCCACCCCGTTCGACTGGCGCTTCGGCCGCAGGGAACTGGACGATCTGCTGCACCGCATCGGCGCCCACCGGACCGCCGACCTCTCCCCGCTGGCGGCCTGACCCGGCGAGGATGGGCCGATGGCGACCCCGCCGGCCTCCACCAAGACCAGCCTGGGCCAACGGCTCAACACCCACGCCCGGGACCGCTGGCCGGCCCTGAGCAGGGTGAACGTCCGCTTCCGCGGCCAGTTCGCCTACGTCGACGGCCAGCTACCCGACGATGAGGTGCTACCGCTGTGCCGGCTGCGCTACGGCGGCTCAGCCAGCAGCTGGGGCTTCGCGATCTACCGCGCCAGCCACGACGACTACGAGGACTCCTTCCTGCCAAGCGGCCTCGCCGCCGGCAGCCCCGAGGAAGCCCTCGACTGCGCCTGCGGCCTCTACCTCAACGATCCCACCGCCTGGCAGCAGCCGGATACACCGCCGAACTAACAGGCAGGACCACTAGCGCCGTCCGGAGGCCCGAGCGGCCGGCCTCCCACGCGCCGAGC